>DASPZT010000135.1:0-2278 GCA_035636135.1 Candidatus Limnocylindria bacterium
GGAGCGCCCCGGCGCGAGAAATGGCACCTCCTGCAAGCAGCGTCCGCCTACGAACGCATCCGCCCCTAGACTCATTTTCCGCACCCCCTGACGGGGGTGGAAAGGTGTGACATACTGGCCCCTCCGGAAGGGAGGCGGCTATGCAACTGGAAGTGGTCGAGTCGGTGACCCAGACGATCGGCTCGCTGGCCCTGGTCTATCCGTACCTGCGTCGGCTGGCGGTGGCGGAGACGCTCGACGCGCTGACCACGACCGGGAAGCAGCGCGACGTGCCCACCGGGCAGATCATCGAGGTGCTGATCATGAATCGGCTCACCCAGCGCCCCACGCCGATTAGCAAGCTGGGAGCGTGGGCCCAGACCCAAGCGATCGAGGCGGTCTACGGGCTGCCCCCCGACGCGCTCAATGACGACCGGATCGGGCGGGCGCTGGACGAGGTGTACCCCCATCTGACCGATGCGTGGGCGGCGCTGGTCCTGAAGGCGGCGCAAACCTATGGCCTCCGCTTGGATCAGTTGCACAGCGATGTCACCCGGGTGGCCTTCGAAGGCGCCTATGACGACGGGCCGCTCGCGCCGGTCGAAGAGCCGGCCGAGTCGGCGGCACCCCGGATCGTGCGGGGCTACACCGGGAAGGAGGACCCCTCGCGCAAGCAAGTGACCCTCTCGCTCAGCGTGGCCGCGGATGGGGCTCTCCCGGCCTGGTATCTGCTGGGCGATGGGAACGCGGCCGATACTCAGACGTATCTGCGCCACCTCGCGGCCGTGCGCGAGCACCTGGACGTGGAGCAGCCCTTGGTCGTCGGCGACAGTAAGCTGATCACCGGGCCTAACATCCTCGGCTTTTGCCGAGCCCGGGCGCGCTTTCTCGGCCCCACGAGTCTCCAGCCGGCCGACCGGACCCGGCTGCGCCAACTCTGGACCGCCGGGGCCCCGTTCCACCGGCTCGATCTCCCGCCAGCGGACCAGCCGGCCCGGCCGGGGCGGTACTGGGCGCTGGAGTGCGCCGAGGACTGGGCGGACCCGGTGCGGGAGACGACCTACCGCCTGCGGCGGCTGTTTGTCCAGAGTCTGGACGACCGCCGGGCCGCGCGCCACCAACGCGCCAAGGACCTGGCCCGCGCCCGCCGCGCGCTGTGGCTGATCAAAGCGCGGCTGGGCCGCCCCGCCTACCGGCAGCGAGCGGTGGTCCAACGCAAAGTCGCCGACGCAGTGGCCAAGGTCCGCCCCTTCGTGCAGGTGGAGATAGTCGAAACCGCGCCGGGGCTCGATGTCCGCTGGCGGCTCGACCACCGGCGCCTGCGGGAGGCGGCGACCTTCGACGGGATCTACTGCCTGCTGACCAACTGGCCCCTCGCTGCGGCCGGCTTGCGGGCGGTGTTCCAGGCCTACAAGGAGCAGATCCAGGTCGAGCAGCGCTTCCGGGTCACCAAACATCCCCCGCTCCAGGTGCGGCCGGTCTGGCTGCATCAGCCCAAGCGCATCGCCAGCCTGATCTTCGTCGTGATGGTCGCCCTGTTCCTCTTCGCGCTGATCGAGCGCGAAGCGCGCCGCGTGGTCCAGGCGACCGGCCAAGTGTTCACCGGCTTGCGTCCGGAAGGTCGGGACCACCTCCCGGTCACGGCGCAGGCCCTGCTCGACGTGTTCGCGCCGCTGGGCCTGATCCACCAACGGCTGCGCGTGGGGACCGAGGTCTTCGCGGTGGCGATGCCCGCCACACTGAGCGCCATCCAAGCCCAGGTCCTGGTGCGGCTGGACCTGCTGAAACCCGAACAGTACCTGCAACCGACCATCACCTCCCACCCCACTTGAGGGGTGCGGAAAATGAGCCTAGATAGACTGCCGTGAAGGCGGGTGTGCCACGAGGTGATCACCGCAAGCCCAGGCTGCGCACCGCCTGAGCATGTTCGCGCTCTGCCCGTGTGAGTGTGCGTACGAGATTGTCTCGGGGGATGCCGAGCGTCCGGGCAATCTGCCCCAGGTAATACGCACGCTGCAGACGCGGTGGACAATGGCACAGTGCGAGCCGGGCTGCCACGGTCACCGAACGGCCGAGCTCGGCGGCGAGGATCGGCCACCCATGTGCTTCCGCGTAGGGTACCAGGTAAAAGGCGAGGAGCTGGGGTCGGAAGAAGGCCCAGTCGAGGTACGGCTGCAGCTCGCGGAAACGCGTTTGCTCTGTGACCTCCAGGACCCTAAGCGTTCGGTGCAGTTGGCGGTTAGTGTGTCGTGTCGCTGCCGCGGCGGCCAGCACGTCCCAGACACAGGACGCACGTCCG
>DASPZT010000136.1:0-9423 GCA_035636135.1 Candidatus Limnocylindria bacterium
GCCAAGCATCCGCATGGCCTGCGTCGCGAGGATCTGCGGCGGGCCATCGGTGCAGACCACGACGTAGTCGACCGGTTGACCAAGGAGGCCGGCGCCGTCGAGCTGGGCGCCTTCGTGCTGAGCGGCGATGCCTACCGCCGGCTGGCGGACCGCATGACCCACGCGCTGGCTGAGTATCACGCCGCCCATCCGCTTCGTCCGGGCATGAGCCGCGAGGAGTTGAAGAGCCGGACTGGGACGCCGGCCGCGCTGCATTCGGAGGCGCTCGCCCGCATGGGCGCCGACGGGATCGTGCTCGAGCGGGGCGCGGAAGTCTCGCTGCCGGGTCATGTGCCGCAGTTGGGACAGGACGAGGCCGCCCGGGTGGCCGCCGCCCAGCGCGAGCTGGCCGCGGCCGGGTTCGCGCCCCCGCCGTTGTCGGACCTGGTGCGGCGGCATCGCCTCACCCCCGAACAGATCCAGTACCTGGTGAGTACCGGCGAGGTGGTCCGGGTGGCCGACGACACCGTCTTCGGTCGGGAGGCGTACGCCCAGGCGCTGGCCACCATCCAGACTCACCTGCGCACCCATCAGCGGATCACCGTGGCCGAAGCCCGTGACCTGCTGCAGTCCAGCCGCAAATACGTGCTGCCCTTGCTGGAATGGCTGGACGCCCAGAAGATCACCCGCCGGGTTGGTGACGACCGTATCCTGAGGACCTAGTGTCACTCGTGAACGCCCGCTGGCTGGTGGCAAGCGCCGTGATGGTGGCCAGCTGCGGGTCCCCGCCGCCTACCGCGGCGCCGCTCCTGGATGCCACCAGTCACCGGATGCTGCTGCTGGGCAGCTTCCACTTCAAGCTGCAAGCCGAGGGGGAGGCGCAGCATCCTCCCCTGGTGCAGGACGCGGAGGGCGATGTGCGGCCCCCCGACGTCTTCGCCAAAGCGGACCTCCATCAGGGAGAGGTGTTGTTGGAGGTGGACCTGATCGTGGTGGGCTCTGCCGCCTACCTCAAGTCATTCACCGGCGGCTGGCAGCAGACCAGCCCGGGTCAGCTGGCCCGCTACTTCGATGTGTCGGCGCTCTTCAGTCCCGATGCCGGCCTGTTCGCCGCCCTGCCGCACACGGTGTCCCCGGCCACTGGGAAGCAGGGCTCCATCAGTGGTCACAGCACGTACCAGATTTCCGGTCAACTGCCGGCCGACGTGGTTCATCGGCTGCTGCCGCTGGCCGCCCAGGTCGGCACCTATCCGGTTCAGTACTGGATCGACCCCACCACCAATAGCCTGTGGCAGGCCAGCCTGAGCGGGCCGCTGTTCGATGCCTCGCACTCGTCCATCACGTTCAGCTTTTCTGCCTTTGACCATCCAGTTACGATCACCCCGCCTGCCCTCGGGTAACCGCGCGGTCCTGCTGGGGCTCACCAGCGCCGGGCTCTTTCTGGGCGCCCTGGACGCCTACGTGGTGGTGGCGGCCCTGTTGCCGATGCTGACCGCGGTGCACATCCCGGTCAACCACCTGGAGCGGGCCACCCCCATCGTCACCGGGTTCCTGCTCGGCTATCTGGCGGTGATGCCGCTCAGTGGCGGCCTGTCGGACCGTTTCGGCCGTCTGCGCACCTTCGGCGCCGCGCTCATCCTGTTCGCGGCCGGGTCATTGGTGACCGCCACCGCGGTGACCCTTTCCTCGGTCGTCGTGGGGCGGCTGCTGCAAGGGGCGGGCGGCGGCGCCCTGGTCCCGGTGGTGCTGGCGCTGGCCGCCGACCTCTACAGCGGCAACCAGCGCAGCCGGGTGCTGGGATGGGTTGGCGGGATCCAGGAGATCGGCAGCGTGCTGGGACCGCTGTGGGGAGGCGTGCTGGCGGCGTCCTGGGGTTGGCGCTGGATCTTCTGGCTCAACCTGCCGGCGGCTGGATTGATCCTGTGGTCGCTCTGGCCGCGGGTGCGCGAGCGCCCGCCGGTGCAGGGGCCGGCCGATGCGGACTGGGTGGGCGCGGCGCTGGCCGCGGCCGGGCTGGCGCTGCTGACCCTGGCCCTCTATGCCGCCGACCCCATTAAGAGTCCCGTCGGATCCGGCTTCCTGTGGCAGTTCCCGGCCGCCATCGTCTTCTTCGTCCTGTTCGTGCTCCGCGAGCGCCAGGCGCCGCATCCGCTGATCGACGTTCGCTACTTCGCGGATGCGCGCTTTGCCGGGGGGGCGGCGACCAATGCCATCGCCGGTGCGGCGCTGATCGTCGCCCTGGTTTACATCCCGCTGCTGGCGGAGGCGCCCACGGTGTTCGGGATGAACTCGCGGCAAGCCGCCTGGCTGCTCTTCCGCCTGATGATTGGGATCCCGCTGGGCGCGGTGCTGGGCGGCTTGCTGTCGTCCGCGCTGGGCAGCTGGCGAGTGGTGGCGGCCGGCGGCCTGTTGCTGAGCGCACTCGGTTTTCTGATTCTGTCCCGCTGGGACCAGACGGCCCTCCAGCCGCACCTGGCCGTGCTGCGGGCAGCCGACCTGCAGTTGTTTGTGACCGGGCTGGGCCTGGGCCTGCTGATTGCGCCGGTCAGCGCGGCGCTCCTCGATGTGGTGGGCGACTCGCAGCGCGGAGCGGGCGCGTCCACGCTGGTGCTGATGCGGCTGCTCGGCATGCTGGTTGGCTTCAGCGCGCTCGCCGGATTTGGCCTGCATAGCTTCTTCCAGGCGACCGCGCACCTGCAGCCGCCTATCCCGGGATTCGGTGTCGACTACGCCGTGCGCCTGGTGCAGTACGAGATACGCTTGCGCCAGGCCATCCTCGATGAGTATCACGTCATCTTCCGGACGACGGCGCTGCTCTGCCTGGTCGGCGCGGCGGTGGCGGCCGTGACCCTTCGCCGATCAAGGCCACGTCCCGGGTGAGCGGCTTCATCGGCATCGACCTGGGCGGGACCCAGCTGCGCGTGGCGGTAGCGGATGCACGCGGAACCGTTAAGAGCGTGATCCGCGTGGACACCGAGGCCCGCCGCGGGCCCGACTATGTGATCGACCACATCGTGGAGACCATCGACCGGGCGTTGGCCAAAAGCAAGCTGGGCCGGCGCGGGGTGGCCGCGATTGGCATTGGGCTTCCTGGCCCGCTCAACGGGGCCACCGGGATGGTGTACTCGCCCGCCAATCTGCCTGGATGGCACAACGTGCCCTTGAGCAAGATCCTCACCCGGCGGACCGGCATCCGGACGTTCCTGGAACACGACGCCAGCCTGGCGGCATTCGGCGAGTGGCGGCGCGGTGCAGGCAAAGGAAGGCGGCACATGGCCTACGTCACGGTGAGTACCGGGATTGGGGCCGGGTTCATCCTGCAGGGCCAGCTCTACCGCGGGGCGGGCGGCATCGCCGGCGAGCTGGGTCACATCGTGATCCAGCCGGGCGGTCCTCTCTGTACATGCGGCAACCGCGGCTGCCTGGAGGCGCTGGCCAGCGGCACTGCCATCGCCCGGATGGCGAGAGAGGCGGTGGCGGGCCGGACCCGCACCACCCTCCGTGGGTTGAAGGGGCCAAACCGGCCCAACGCGCGCGATGTCAACCAGGCAGCTAAGCGGGGCGACGCGGTCGCCCGGCGGGTGCTCGATCAGGCCGGGGCCGCCCTCGGCGTCGGGCTGGGGACGCTGGTCAACCTGCTCAACCCCGAGCTCATCCTGCTGGGCGGCAGCGTGATGAAGGCCGGCAGCCTGATCCGCACGCCGATGCGAGCGTCGCTGCTCGCCTCCTCCTGGGAGGCAACCCGCCGGGGGTTGCGGATCGTCCCGCCGGCGCTCGGTCAGGACGTGGGGCTGATCGGCGCGGTCGAGTGGGCGCGCTACAACGTATGACGCCGCGGATCGAGCCGCCGGCGCTGCCCGGCATGGAGCCGCTGTTTGCCTCCATCCGGGAGGAGGCCGCGCGGCTCAAAACGCGGGCGCTGGTGGTGGGCGGCTACGTGCGCGACCGGCTGCTGGGCGGCGAGCGCGCAGGACAGATCCGGGAGGTCGACATCCTGGTGGAGGGCGGCCAGGGGCTGGAGCTGGCCCGGGCGACCGCCATGCGCTTGGGGGCGAGTCCGCCGGTGGTCTTCGAACGCTTCGGGACGGCGCACGCGCGCATCGGCGACCTCGACGTGGAGTTCGTGTCTACCCGGGCGGAACGGTACGACCCGCAGAGCCGCAAGCCGAACGTGCGACCAGCCTCGCTGGACGAGGACGTCATGCGGCGCGACTTCACGGTCAACACGCTTCTGATGGACTGGGACGGCACAGTCCTCGACCTGACCGGGCGCGGACTGCGCGACCTGGCCGAGCGGCGCATCGTCACGCCCCTCGACCCCCGGGCCACCTTTGATGAGGACCCGCTGCGTATGCTGCGCGCGGTCCGGTTCGCCACGGTGCTGCGCTTCGAGCTGGACCCGGCCGTCATCAGCGCAATTCGGGAGGCCGCCTCTCGGCTGGGGCCGCCGGTGGTCTCCATGGAGCGCATCCACGACGAGCTGCGCAAACTGCTGCTGGCGGAGGACGTGGAGCGCGGCTTGCAGCTGCTGGATGAGACCGGGCTGCTGGTTAGGATCCTGCCCCAGCTGGAACCGGGCAAGGGGGTGGAGCAGGGCGGCTGGCACAGTCACGACGTCTTCGGGCACGGCCTGCGCGCGGCGCAGCTGGCGCCCCCCGACCTTCGGACCCGGCTGGCCGCCCTGCTCCACGACGTGGGCAAGCCGGCCACTCGGGACATCAAGGACGGCAAGATCACCTTCATCGGCCATCCCGAGGTGGGCGCCACCATGGCCCAGGACGCCTTGAAGCGCCTGCGGTTTTCGAGCGACGAGATCGATGCGGTCGCCAAACTGGTGCGCCTGCACATGCGGCCCATCCAGTACGACCCGGAGGGCTGGGAGGACAAGGCCGTGCGCCGGCTGGTGCGCGACGCCGGTCCGGAGCTGCCCGCATTGCTGGCGCTGGCTCGCGCCGACATGCGCGCCAGCCACTTCCCGAACGTGGACAAGATCGATCACCTGGAGGAGCGCATTCGTCGATTGGACGCGGCGCAGATCAACGCCATTACTTCACCGCTAACAGGCGAGGAGCTGATGGCGCGCTATCGGCGTCAGCCCGGGCCCTGGATCAAGCGGATCAAGTCGGCGCTCGAGGACGCCATCATCGATGGGGTGCTGCCCGCGGACAAAGAAGCGGCCTGGCGTCACCTGGAGGAACACCCAGAGTTGCTGACGGAGCAAGCGGTTATGCCCCAATCGGAGAAAGGGCTACAGAGCGCCGGGAAGAAGCCCGACGAACTCGCCGGGGACGGCGATGCTGGTGACTGATCCCGACGGTATGTCCAGGATCAGGCTATAGTCGCCGCGGGTGTAGGCGCTCGGACCAGCCGAGAACGCGATGTGGTTCTCATCGATCCAGGCGGGCCGGTTCCCAGAACCCGCCGAGGAGACCAGTGATCCGTTGGGCCTATACACGAGGATGCTGCCAAGTTCCTCTGCCCACGACCTGCATGCCGCCATATCGCCACCAGGAGAGAGCGCGAGGCATCCGATACCTTTTGGCACGGCGAATCTCGTAAGTCTTCCACTCCAATCGCTGGCGGTCACATAGTCGCCGCATAGCGTTCCGGCGGGGACGGCAGGTCCACTAGGCGTAGCCTCTGGCATTCCCAGATAACACACGTCGACGACTCTGGTCCCAGTTGAGGGATCGACGACGTGGTAACCGCCGTACGCGCTGTAGGGGTTGTCGGCCGCGTATTGGGCGTGCGGGACACTCACTGCGATCACCAGCGCGTCGGCGTGCCACCCGATCGGCCACTCGGCGACACTCGTTGAGGTGAAGATGTCCGTCGACCTCTTGTCGCCCCCGAGGGATTGAACATAAAGGCGCAAGGACTGAACCGTCGGGTTGTTGAACTGATCCATCCTGTACTGCAGTGCGGCAATGGCGATCCTCGTGTCGTCCGGGCTCACGGCAAACCCTACGGGGCTCATCGGCCCACCGGGAACAGTGGCTGCGCTGCCCGTCGACCCGTCGGGGGCAAGCCATCGAATCGTCGTATCGCCGTCTCTGAAGTACGCTCGATCGTTGGTCGTGCCGACCCCCGGCGGACCTGGGCCCCTGACGTATGTAGGCGACGCCGCGGTGGCACTAGCCACGACGGCCCCGTCCACATTAACGATCTCGATGCCGTATCGGCCCTGGGCGGCCACCGGCGTTGTCATCACAAGCAGCGTGTTCGATGGGGCCCGGGTCGGGCTGGGTCGCAGAGGCGACGCCGTGGTCCGAGTTCCGGAGGGCGCTAAGGTGCCGCAGTTTGACAGAGAAGCGAGAAGCATACTGACCAGCGCAGCGGTACGGATCATCCAGAAAGAGAACGCCATCGGTCGTAGCAAGGTTACCGCCCGTGCGTTTCGATGGCGAGGAAGAGGAGATAGCCGGCGATCAGAAGCAACCCCCCGGCCCGGCTGAGCCCCCGTTGCGCATAGCCGAGCCCGATAGCCAGGACGGTCAAGCCCAGCAGCCACCACAGGTCGGTGGCCGAGCCGCGGACGGTGGTCACCCCGCCCACGAGGAGCGCGGGCAAACCGATGCCGGCCAGCAGGTTCAGGGTGTTGCTATTGAACGCCTCGCTGACCACAGCAGCGCCGTTTTGGCGCAGAGCCAGGCGAACCGCCGCGTAGGCGTTGGGGAGGCTGGTGATGGCCGCCAGAATCACTGTTCCCAGGAAGGGTCGCGAAACATGCCACCTGTCAGCCAATACCAGGGCGGTCGTCACCATCACATAACTGCCGCCGACGATGGCGGCGACGGACGGAACAATCCACCAGACCGGTGCCCAGGATGCGGACGGGCCAGGCTCGCTCAGGCCCGGGTCCGGGTGGACCAGGCGGGCCACCACGGCCAGCCGGTGTCGCGCGGCTCGGGGGAGTGCGAAACGCTCAATCTGGTGCGGTTGGGCGGCCAGCAGGAATACGTATGGAATGAAGATGGCGGCCAGCAGTGCCGTGGAGGCGATGGGTGAGAGCCCGGCAAGCAGCAGGAGAGCGATCACCCCGGTGGCCAGCAGCGCCACGCCGCCGTCGAGCGTGACCAGGATCCGTCGAAAGTGCAGCCGGCCGGCGATCACCGAGCTCAGGCCGAGCAGGGCCGCCAGGTTGAAGAGGTTGGATCCCAGGATCACGCCGAGGCCCACGTCCTTGGCCCCCGAAAGCAGCGCGGTGATGGCAGAGGAGATCTCGGGTGCGTCCGCTCCCAGGGCGACCAGCAGGCCGAGGAGGCCGGCTGCCAGCCCGAGCTTCCCTCCCAGCCGACCAAGGCCGTTGACCAGGACCTCGCTGGCTCCCAGGCTGAGGCCCAGCCCGAACAGGAAGACCACGACGGCGACCCCCGTTGAGATGGAAATCGCGGACATCGCCGAGCAGGATATCTGGTGGCGCCGCCGTTTTTTTGACAGACAGCTGTCGCGGCGATCGGGGACGCTGGAGCAGACTGAGGTGTGGCTCTATCGTCGACAACCTGTGATCGGGCTGTGGAGAAGGTGAGGGCGCGCATTGGGATCCCCGACATTGAGAGGTGGCGCACACATCCACAGGAGGAAGCGGCTAGAATCGGCCCTGCCGGCTGAGCCGAGTGGGAGGGTACGAGCCACGTGAACCTGCGAACGTTGCTTCGGGTCGCGCGCGAGGTGCCGCGATACGGCAAGCTCACCTATTGTCTCTATCGGGATCCACGGGTGCCGGCTCGCAACAAGGGCCTGCTGGCCGCCGCGCTCCTGGCCGCCTGGAACCCGCTGATCGACGTACCGCTCTGGGTGCCGGTCCTGGGTGAGATGGACGCCCTCGCCATCACCATCCTGGCCGTGCGCCTCTTCGTGGAGAAGGCCCCGCCCGAAGCGGTCAGCGAGCACCAGGAGCGGATCGCGCTGGGGACCAGCACCTTCGACCAGGATGTAAGAGATGGGATTGGGACTGCTCGCGAGCGGACGCGCCAGTGGCTACGCCGCCGCCGGATCGCGGCATGAAAGTCGTGCTGCTGGAGGACGTCAAGGGCACCGGGAAGGCTGGTGAGACCAAAGAGGTCGCCGACGGCTACGCCCGGAACTACCTCCTCCCCAAAAAGCTGGCCGCCCCCGCCAGCCACGGCGCCCTCCAGGCCGTCGACCGGGAGAAGGCCACCGCCGAGCGCCGGGCCCAGAAAGAACTGGCCGATGCGCGGACGCTGGCGGCGCAGCTGGAATCGATGCAGCTGGTGCTGAAGATGAAGACCGGCAAGGAGGGCAAGCTCTTCGGGTCGGTCACCAATGCCCACGTGGCGTCGGCCCTCAAGCAGCAGCGGGAGATCAGCATCGACCGGCGGAAGATCGAATTTACGGAGCCCATCCGCGGCCTCGGCCCAGCCGTGGCTGAGATCAAGCTGCACCCCCAGGTCACGGCGCGCGTCCCCCTGATGGTCACCTCCGGGTGAAGGTCGACCTCCGGGCGGTTCCTCTCGCCGCGCCCATCGCCGGTCGGGTTCCGCCGCACAACCTGGAAGCCGAGGCCTCCGTGCTGGGGTCGTTGATGCTCGACCGGAACGCCATCGTGCGCATCGCGGACTTCCTCCGGCCCGACGATTTCTACCTCGACCAGCACGGCCAGGTCTATCGGGCGGCAATCAATCTTTACGACCGGTCCGATCCGATCGACCTGCTGACCATGGCCTCGGAGCTGGAGCGGATGCGGGTGCTCGACCGAATCGGCGGCCAGGAATTCCTGGCCGAGCTGGAGAGCGGGGTGCCGACGGCGGCCAACGTCGAGTACTACGGGCACCTGGTGGAAGAGGCCGCCACCAAGCGCAAGCTGATCGCCGCCGGGTCCCGGATCACCGGGTTTGGGTTCGACGAGAGCGTGCCCGCGGTCCAGGCGCTGGACCAGGCGGAAGGCGTGATCTTCAGCATCGCCGAGGGCCGCATCACTCAGGACCTCGTAGCGCTGAAGGATGTCCTCAAGGAGACCTGGGACCAGATCGAGCGAATCCACAAAGACCAGTCTCTGCTCTCGGGCGTGCCCAGCGGCTTCACGGACCTGGACGCCAAGACGGGCGGATTTCAGAAGTCCGACTTGATCGTGATCGCGAGTAGGCCTGGTGTGGGAAAAACGTCGTTCATGCTCAACATCGCCCAGCACGCGTCGATCCAGCACAAGATCCCGGTCGCGATCTTCTCGCTCGAGATGTCGGAACAGCAATTAGTGACGCGGTTGCTTTGTAGCGAAGCCGCCGTGGACTCATATCGCTTGCGCAGCGGCTTGCTCAAAGATTCGGAGTGGCCTCGCATCGCCCAGGCGATGGGGGCGCTGTCGGAAGCCCAGATCTTCATCGACGACTCGCCCAGCATCTCGGCTATCGAACTGCGAACCAAGGCCCGCCGGCTGAAATCGGCCAACAACCTGGGCCTGATCATCGTCGACTACTTGCAGCT
>DASPZT010000137.1:0-13210 GCA_035636135.1 Candidatus Limnocylindria bacterium
CATCGAGGGCTTGTTTCTCGCGCTCCTCGTTGCCCTGATCATGCTGCTGATGCTCGCAGTCGGCCCGGAGTTGGTCGGCTGGCTGCGAAACCGGCCGCGAAAGTAGCCCTCAAGTAACATGAGGTCATGGTGAGCCGCGAGGCCGATGACAGCGAAAGCCCCCAGGGCCCGGGTAGCCCCGATTCCCCGGATTCGCCCGGCAGCCCTGAGAGTCCCAGGAGCTGACTCGAGGGTTCCAGGGCTTCTCGGATTCGCGCGAAGGTAAGCTCGAGTCGATCGAGTCGTTCGCCATACCCCCCTTAACATGAGTGCTCTCACCGCCCTGGCCGCGCCTATTCGTCGCCACGATCTCCGGAACGTGGCGATCATCGCGCACGTGGATCACGGCAAGACGACCCTGGTTGACGGTCTGCTGAAGCAGTCCCACGTGTTCGCCGCTCACGAGCAGGTCGGGGAATTGATCATGGACTCCAACGTGCTCGAGCGGGAGAAGGGCATCACCATCCTGGCCAAGACGACGTCGATTCGCTACCGGGGCGTCAAGATCAACATCATCGACACGCCGGGCCATGCCGACTTCGGCGGCGAGGTCGAGCGCGTCCTCGGCATGGCTGAAGGTTGTCTTCTCTTGGTTGACGCCCTCGAAGGTCCGATGCCGCAAACCCGGGTCGTGCTCCGGCAGGCCCTCGAGCTCGGTCTCATGCCGATCATCGTGGTGAACAAGATCGACCGCGTCAATGCGCGGCCGGCAGAGACGGTGGAGGCGACCCATGACCTGCTGCTCGAGCTGGCCAAGAATGCCGATCAGCTCAGCGCTCCGGTGATTTACACCAACGCCCGCCTGGGGACGGCGACGATGGACCTGCGCCACCCGGGAACGACCCTCGAGCCGCTCCTCGATGCGCTGCTGACCTACATCCCGCCGCCGCTCGGCGACACGGCCGGGTCGCTGCAGCTGCTGATCAGCAACCTGGATCACGACAACCACATCGGGCGGCTGGCCATCGGCCGGATCACCCGCGGGGTCATCCGGCCCGGGCAGGAGGTGGTCCGCTGCAGCGAGAGCGGGATCGGCCCGCGCCAGCGGATCGCGACGCTGCTGACGGTCGAGGCCCTGCAGCGCAAGCCCGCCGAGGAGGCGGCCGCCGGCGAGATCGTCTACATCTCGGGCCTTCCCGACATCGCAGTCGGAGACACGGTGGCGGACCCCGAGAATCCGGAACCATTGCCGAGGCTCGAGGTCGGCGAGCCAACCCTGAAGATGCAGTTTTCGGTCAACCAATCCCCCTTCGCCGGTCGCGACGCAACCGTCAGCAGCACCTCCCGCCAACTCCGGGCCCGCCTGGCCCGCGAATTACAGACCAACGTGGCCCTCCGGGTTGCCGACGGGGCCACAGCCGACATCTTCGAAGTCAGTGGCCGGGGTGAGCTGCACCTCGCCATCCTGATCGAGACCATGCGCCGCGAGGGGTTCGAATTCGAGGTTTCGCGCCCAGCGGTGATCACGCGTGAGATCGCCGGGCAACGTCACGAGCCCATCGAGGAATGCCTGATCGACTGCAGCGCCGAGTCGGTGGGCGCCATCACCGAGGCGCTCGGCTCTCGCGGCGCGCAGCTCCAGTCGATGCGGACCGACGCCGGCAGCGGGGCGCGGCTCACCTATCGCGCGCCGACCCGGGCGCTGATCGGATTGCGGAGCTTGATTTTGACGCTGACCCGGGGAACCGGGGTAATGTCCACCCGGCTGGTTGGCTGGGAGCGCTGGCGCACCCTGCCCTCGTCGACTCGCAGCGGCGTGCTGACGGCCAGCCAGACCGGCATGGCCGTCGCCTATGGGTTACAGGGCGTACAGGAGCGCGGTCTCCCCTTTATCGGCCCCGGCACGCAGGTCTACGAGGGCATGATCATCGGGCTCAACCGGCGAGGCGGCGATATCGACGTCAATGCCACCAAGCAGAAGCAAAAGACCAACATGCGCGCGTCCACTGAGGACGCCACCGTCAAGCTCGTCCCGCCGCGGGAGATGTCGCTAGAGGAATGCCTGGACTTTATCGAGGACGACGAACTGGTGGAGGTCACCCCCAAGGGCATCCGGATGCGCAAGCGCGTGCTCGTCGCGGCCGAACGGATCAAGCTGCGCAAGCGCGAGCTGTCGGCCTAGAACCCCGTCCCCACCCTCCGAAATATTCGAGGAAGATGCTCACCAGTAACGCCAGGTGGGTGAGGGCGTAGCGCCGAACATCTCGTTCCAGAGGACGTCGGTCCCGGTCAGCGGCGAGTCGTTGAAGGCCCGCAGGAAGGCTTCGACGCCGATCCGCTTGGTGCCGCGGGTGCCGATGAGGCCCACGGTGTTCAGCCGGTCCGAGGGATCGCGATCGCTGAGGTCGAGGTTGACCAGGTGGCCGTAGGTGGCCACATCGGCGCCGCTGAAGTAGACGCGCTCCAGCGCGCTGTACGCATAGACCGCCGTATACCAGGTGTGTCGCGGCGCCACCACGTCCCACGGATCGAGGACGCCCACCAGGTAGGGATAGGCAGTCCCCGACCCGCCCCAGATATCCCAGACGTTGGCCGTGTGGCCCCCGTCCGATGCCGAGAAGAAGGCGATGATGACGTGCCCATCCGAGAGCAGGACCTGGCCCGTGGTGCCATCCACCGCCTGGTTCTGCGGGTCGCTCTCGCTGTCGATGCCCCGGTAGACCTGGAATTGGGTGGTGTCGTCGACGTCGTACAGGGCAGTGTTGCCCAGGTGCGTGAGCGCGTAGCAGCGGGCGGCCACGATCTGGGCCTTGATTGCGTCCAGCCGCCAGGTGGAGGGCACCTCGGCGAGCCCCCGGAGATAGTCCTCGATGGACAGGGTGTTGATAACGTACAGCAACCCGCCACTCGGCTGGGCGACCAGCGAGCCGCGATAGGCGTGGTATCGGCCGAATGGTCCGTAGAGGGTCAGGCGGGTGTCTGGGTTCAGCGGGGTGACCCGTACCAGGCCGCTGGACAGGGCGACCGAGATCGGTTCGCCGGCCTGTGCGACACGGCTGCCGCTCGGACCGGCGACCTGCACCGGGCCGCTGGCGACGATCCGGTCGGGTCCCGCGCCCCAGAGGACGGCCACGTGGATGGGCGTGTGCGCGGTATCCACGGTGGCGAGGGTCGTACCGGTGTAGAAGTGCTGCAAGATTGCGCGGTAGTCATTGCCGGCCAGAGCCATCCCGTACGCGCCCCACTGGCCCATCCCCACGCCGTGCCCCCAGCCGTGACCGCAGAACCGGACGGACCCGGCCGGCGCGGCCGGCGGACAGGTGACGCCATAGGTAGCGCCCGGGTTCTTCAAGGCCATCTGCATCTGCTGCGCCTGGTACTGGTCGAGCGCGGTCTGCAGCGCCCGGCCGGTCGCTCGCAGCCCGGCCAGCGCGATCAGCGTCTGGCGGTGGGCGGCCTCCAGCTGCGAGTCATAGGCGGCGGCCGTGTCCAGCTGCCGGCTGACGCTGGCGACGCGCGCCTGCAGCTCCTGCAGCAGGGGATCCAGGGCCGCTCGCTCCTGGGCCAGGATGGCGCGCTCGCCCTCGAGCGCGGTTCGCTCGGCCTGCAGCCGGCTGGCCATGTGGAACTCGGCGACCGCGAACTGGTCAAGGTACAGGATCCGGTCCAGGAGGTCTCCGAAACTGCGCGAGGAGGCCAGGAAGTCGAGCCAGTGCAGCGACCCCATGGCGTAGACCCGGCGCACGTCGGTGTGAAAGGCCTGGCGATGGATGCGGTAGGCGGCTTGGTCGCGTCCCAGCCGGTCCTGGTTCAGGTTGAGCTGGTTCTGCAGCGTCTCCGCCTGGGCGGCGATGGGCGCCAGCGCGGCGCCGGTGTCGGCCAGCTGGGCCTGCAGGCCGAGCAGGGTCTGTTGCAGCTGCGCCCGCTGCGCTTCCAGGGCGGCCAGGTGTTGCTGCTGCAGGCTCTGTTGCTGCTGCAGTTGGGCCAGGCGGTCAGCCAGCGTGCCGGGATCGTCCGCCCGCGCCGGCGAGGCGGTGTACAGGAGCAACGGCAGCCCCAGCAGAGCCAGGGCTCGCCGGCTCAGACCGATGGCGCTCCCGGCGAGCTGGGCGGCGGCACCGGCGGGCGAGGCGCAAAGCCGAAGCCACCACCAGGCTGCGGTGGCAGCTTTGCCTTCTTCGGCTTTTTCTTCTTTTTCTCCTCGCGGGTCCGGTTATCGCGTGACTTCGCCACGGTGTACCTCCCGACGCGAGATGACGGCGACGCGCTATTGTAGCTCGAACTTGGCGCATATGAGGCTGGAGCGGAATGGCGAAACCTGAACGTGAACTCCTGGCGCTAACCGCGCGGGACGTCTACGACATGCTGCCCATGCGCGACTGCATCCGAATCATGGCCGAGGCGCTGGCGGCCCTGGCTGAGGGCCGCGCCCACCTGCCCCTGCGTTCGGTGATGAGCATCCCGGACGGGCGGGGAGTCCTGGCCATGATGCCGGGCTTCATGTGGGGCGATGGCCGGAGCGACGCGGCGCTCGGGTTCAAGGCGGTCTCCGTGTTCCCCGGCAATGCCGAGCGCGGCGTCGACACCCACCAGGGGACGGTCGCGCTCCTCGACGCAGATACGGGCGAGCTGCGGGCGGTCATGGATGGGGGCGCCATCACCGCCATTCGGACCGCGGCCGTATCGGGCGTGGCGACCGATCGACTGGCGCGTAAGGACGCCGCCACCGCGGCCATCCTGGGCGCCGGGGTGCAGGCGCGCACGCACCTGGAAGCGCTCGCCTCGGTCCGCCAGCTGCAGGGCGTGCGGGTCTGGAGCCGGAAACCGGAGCGGGCGCGCGAGTTCGTGGCCCTGCAGCGCTCGAAATACCGATTTCCGGTGGAGGCCGTCCCAACGGCGGAGGCGGCGGTGCGGGAGGCCGACATCGTCACCACCGTGACGGCCAGCCCCGAACCGGTGGTGAGCCGTTCCTGGGTGAAGCCCGGGGTGCACATCAACGCGGTCGGCTCCTCGACCCGAGCGGCGCGCGAGCTGGACAGCGCGACGGTGGCCGCTGCCCGGGTCTTCGTCGACAGCCGGGAATCGGCCATGGCCGAGGCGGGCGACCTGCTGATCCCAATCCAGGAAGGGGCCATTACCGCCGCCCACATCGTGGCGGAGTTGGGCGAGGTGGTGGCCGGGAAGCAGCCGGGGCGACGGTCGCCGGGTGAGATCACGCTCTTTAAGTCGTTGGGGCTGGCGATCGAGGACGTCGTGGCGGCGGCCTTTGTGGTCCGCCACGCGACCCAAACCCGGAGGGGGAGGTCGGTCGCGTGGTGAACTATACCGGCCGCCTGGTTAGAATCCGCAGACAGGCGACTGCCGAATCGCCCAACGCGACGAGGTCATAGCCGCCTTCCAGGGCCCAGACCGTGCGGCCGCCGGCGAAGCGGTCGGCCCAGCCGGTGATGAGCTCGGCCAGCTGCCGGTAGGCAACGGTCGAGACCTCGAGACCGGCGAGCGGATCGGCGGCGTGGGCATCGAAGCCGGCCGAGACCAGGATCAGGTCCGGCTTGAAGCCCTCGACGGCCTCGGCCACCTGGGTTCGGTAGGCGGCCAGAAACCCGGCGTCGCCTGTTCCGGCGGGCAGCGGAATGTTCAGGGTGGTGCCGGCACCCGCGCCATGCCCGCGGTCGGTCGCCGCCCCCGTGCCGGGAAAGAATGTCTGGCCCCGCCACCGGCCATAGAGGTGGGTCGAGCAATACAGGAGATCCCGGTCTTCATAGAACGTGTCCTGGGTGCCGTTGCCGTGATGGACGTCGAAGTCGATGACGGCGATGCGCTGGACGCCCAACTGGCGGGCCGCAAACACGCCCACGGCTACATTGTTGATGAGACAGAAGCCCATGGCGGTCGCCCGCGCGGCGTGGTGACCACAGGGACGGATCACCGCGAACGCGTGTTGGGCGCCGCCCCGGAGCACACGTTTCACCCCCTCGACCACCGCCCCCGCCGCCGTCCGCGCCGCACTCATCGAACCGGGCCGCAGGTATGTGTCCGGCGGGATCATCCCGCCGCCCTCGGCCGCTGCCTCATCCAGCGCGGCCAGGTAGCGCAGGTCATGTACGCGCGTGATCAGCAACTCAGGTGCTGGGGGGCTGGGCTCCGGCGTCAGGCCAAGGTCGGCCTCCGCGATCGCGTCCAGGATGGCATCGACCCGCTCGGGGCGCTCAGGATGACCGGGCAGCGCGTGCGCTTGGTGTTCGGGGTTGACCAGCAGGGCGCATGGCGTCACGCCACATCGCGGGTGCGAAATCGGAACAGCTCCAGCGCGGCATACGGCGAAATGCCGGCCTTCTGGCAGGCGGCCGCGATCTGCTCGTCCGGGGTGCTCAGCCCGTCGAGCCCGGGGAGCAGCAGGCCCTGCCGGTCGCCCGACCGGACGATCAGCCCGTACCGTAAGGGATCGAGGTCGTCTGGGCTGTCGACGCGCTCGGGCGTTTCCAGCAGCTGGACGTGGACCTCGAGGTCCGGAAGCTCGGCAATGCTCACCGGGTCGAACCGCGGGTCGCGGGTAGCGGCGCTGATGGCGCTCTGCACCAGCTCGTGGGCGGCCGTCGGCTGTGTCGGATGGATGGTGCCCACGCATCCCCGCAGGTCGCCCTGGCGGTGAAGGGTGACGAAGACCCCAGACATCCCGGCCAGGTCGGGGGCGATGGGCTCGGGCGGTTCGAGGAACTGCCCGGTGGTGAGGTAATGGCGAATGGCTTCGCGAGCCAGTACGGCGGCCGATTGCCCTGGGGCTGGCGGCCCAAACTGCACGACCGGATACCCTACGCCAAACGGGCCCTCATACTGGAGCACGGTCGACGGGATCCCGGCGGCCCCGGCCGCTCCCAGCAGCATGGCCAGCGGCCGCAGTCCGCACTCGCCCGCCTCGTCGATGAACACGGGATCCAGGCGCTCGATCTGGTCCCAGTGGTTCGAGCGAAGCGCGTCGATCACCGCACGGTCGAAGACCTGCCCGTCGGGGCGGTAGCCGGCCGGCGCCCCCGGGATCAGCCGGTGCGAGAGGTCACCGGAGGCGATAAAGATGGCGGACCGATCCTCGAGGTGTCGGTGGAGCCAGCCCCCGAATCGCACGAAGTCGTCCAGGCTCCAGCCGGCCAGGCCAAGCAGCACGAATGGCTTGTCGGCTCGCGTCCGCTCCAGGAAGTGGAGGGGGACGACCACGCCGTGGTCCAGCGGCTCGTCCTCTGCCCAGGCCATGGGGAAACCGGCCTCGATCGCCGCCTCGAACAGTCGGTGGGTGATCGCCTCGTCCAGCTCGACCGCCACGCGTACCTGGGGCGCGCGAAAGCGCGAGAGGTCGCCGACGGCCGCCTTTCCGGCGCGGACCGGGATCGCCACCGACCCGGCCGGGCTGTGGGGCGAGCACAGGATCACCAGGTCGGCCGGATGCGCGGCCAGTGCTGCATCGAGACGACGGATGGCCGCCACCGTGGCCGCCACCTGGGTGGACGCGTCCTGGCCGACCTCTGGCAGCAGGATCGGCGGGTGCGCGATAAGGGCGCCGGCAATGATGCCGGGCACGCTCAGCTCCGCAGGCCCGCGAGCTCGCTCCGGAGCGCGTTGACCGCATCCCGATAGCCGGTGGCGGCCGCCCGAGCCGCCTCGGCGTAGTCGGGGCCAGACGAGGCGAACAGGATCCCGCGCCCCATCACGATCAGCGCCCCCCGGCCATCCGGACGAAGGGCAGCCCGCACGGCGCGCTCCAGGTCAGCGCCCTGGGCGCCGATCCCGGGGACCAGCAGCAGGCGGTGCTCCGCGATCTGGCGGATGTCCCGGAGCTCGGCGGGGGCCGTTGCGCCGGCGACCAGCCCGACGTTGCCGTGGTGATCCCAGCTCACCGCCCGGCGGGCCACGTGCCGGTAGAGGGTATCGCCGTCGCTGCGCAATTGCTGGAAGTCAGCTGCCCCGGCGTTGGACGTGCGGCACACGATAAAGACGCCCTTGTCCTTGTGGGCCAGGAAGGGCGCCACCGAGTCGTAGCCGAGGTAGGGACTGACCGTCACGGCATCGGCCCGCCAGGCCTCGAACAGCGCGTGGGCGTACGCGGCCGCCGTGGAGCCGATGTCGCCGCGCTTGCCATCCAGGATGACCGGCGCGTCCTGGGGAATGAGCGCCAGTGTGTCGGCCAGCAGGCCGCTCCCGTCTCTCCCCCACCGCTCGTAGAACGCGAGGTTCAGCTTGTAGGAGGCCACCAGCCCGGTGGTGGCTTCGATCACGCGGCCGAGGAACTCGAGGGTGCCGGCCGGCGTGGGCGCCAGCCCGGCCGGCAGCAGGTCGGGGTCCGGGTCGAGCCCCAGCGAAAGCAGCGAGTGCGTGCGCTCCTCGCTGGCTTCGAGCTTGGCAGTAAAGCTCATTCCCGCAGCGTCAGTCTATCAATCGCGTTCTACGCCTGGAGATTGGCTGAAAGACGCTTGGGTAGAATTTGACGGTGCCCCAATCGACCGTTCAGGTGACCCTGCCTGAAATGGGCGAGTCGGTCACCGAAGGAACGGTGGCCAAGTGGCTGAAGCAGGTCGGGGAGACGGTGCGCCAGGGGGAAGGCCTGGTCGAGGTCACCACCGACAAGGTCGACGCCGAAGTGCCGGCGCCCATGACCGGACGGTTGCTGAAAATCCTGGCCAACACCGGCGACACCATCGCCGTCGGCTCACCGCTGGCGGAGCTCTCGGTGGGCGACGGAGATGGGGCATCGGCGCAGGCAGCGGCTCCGGTAGCAGCCCCTCCCCCACCGGCCATCGCGGCTGCAGCTCCAGCGGCACCGCCGCCAGCCGTGCTGCCGGCCGCCCCCTCCGCCGAGGCGTCGGAGGGCGCCCAGCTGCTGGCCGAAGCGCGCGGCATCGATCTGCAATCGGTGAAGGGCACCGGGCGCGGCGGCGCCATCACCCGGCGGGACGTGCTCCAGGCGATCGAGGACCGTGAGAAAGCGACCGCGCCACCGGCCCCAGCTGCCGCGGCGCCCGCCCCGACCGCTCCCGTGGAGGCACCGCCCCAGGCCCCGGCCACGCCCGGCCTGGCCGCCGGCAGCATGCCGCTGCGCGGCCCGGCCGCCACCCTCGTCACTTACATGGAAGAGAGCCTGGCGATTCCGACTGCCACTAGCTTTCGAACGGTCCCGGTGGCCGTGCTGGACCGCCGACGTCAACAGCTGAACCAGGCCCTGCAGGCCGCCGGGCGTCCCGAAAAGCTTTCGTACACCCATGTCATCGCGTGGGCCATCGTCCGCGCGGTGCAGGAGGTGCCGTCGATGGCCGTCGCCTTCGAGCGTGTGGAGGGCAAGCCCCACCGCGTGGCGCGCGGCGTGCACCTGGGTCTGGCCGTCGACCTGCAGAAGCCCGAGGGTGGACGCTTCCTGGTGGTGCCCGTCATCAAGAGCGCGGACCAGCTGAGCTTTGCGGCCTTCCGCGACCGGTACGAAACTCTCGTGGCGAAGGCGCGTACCAACAAACTCACGGTCGACGACCTCCGCGGGGCGACCATGACCCTGACCAACCCGGGCGGCATCGGGACGGTGGCCTCCGTGCCCCGGCTGATGCCGGGCCAGGGAACCATCGTTGCCACCGGCGCGATCGGATATCCCGCGCAGTTCTCGGGGATGTCCGAGAAGGCGGTCCGCCAGCTGGGCGTGTCGAAGGTGATGACCATGAGCAGCACCTACGACCATCGGGTGATCCAGGGGGCGGAGTCCGGTGAGTTTTTGCGCCGCATCGACGACCTGCTCAACGGGGCTGACGGGTTCTACGAGGCGATCTTTGTCTCGCTCGGCCTGCCGGTCCCGGCCGACGTGGCGGCCGCGGGCGGAGCGCTGGTCGCCCTTCCCGAAGGCGTGGGCGAAGGCGAGCCCACGCAGGCGGCGGAACTGGTGCGCGGGGTGGCGGCCGGGGTGGCGCTGGTGGCCGCCTATCGCAGCCATGGTCACCTGGCGGCCCGGTTGGACCCGTTGGGCAGTGCGCCGCCCGGTGATCCGTCGCTGGATCCCATGAACCTGGGCCTGACCGAAGAGCTGATGCGGGCGGTGCCAGCCGCGGTGTTGCGCGTGCGGGTGCCGGGCGAAACTCTGGCGGAAGTCCTGCCGAACCTGCGTGAGACCTACTGCTCGACCATCGCCTACGAGATCGAGCACATCTCCAGCCACGAACAGCGGAACTGGCTGCGCGAGCGGATCGAGTCGAGTCGCTATCGCCAGCCGTTATCCCCGGAACGGGCTCGCCAGCTGCTGGGACGCCTGACCAAGGTGGACGCCATGGAGCGCTACCTGCGCCGGGCGTTCCTCGGCCAGAAGACGTTCTCCATCGAGGGACTGGACGCCATGGTGGTCATGCTGGAAGAGGCCATCTCCCTGCTGGCGGAAGAGGGTACCCGCCAGGTGGTTATGGGCATGGCGCACCGCGGCCGCTTGAGCGTGATCGCCCACGTGGTCAATCGACCCTACGAGTCCATCCTGGTGGAGTTCGAGCAGGGCAAGGCCCGCGTGGCCACCGGCGACGTGTCCGGTGATGTGAAGTACCACGCCGAGGCCGAGGGGACGTACATCACGCCCAACGGCAACCAGGTCTCGGTGACCCTGCTGGCCAATCCCTCGCACCTGGAAGCTGTCGACGGGGTGGTCGAGGGTTGGACCCGGGCGCAGCAAACCCGCCGCAAAGGGCCGCAGGTGCACCTCGATCAGACCACCACGGTGCCGTTCCTGATCCATGGGGACGCGTCATTCCCGGGGCAGGGGGTGGTGGCGGAGGTGCTGAACCTGCAGAAGCTGGCCGGCTACTCGACCGGCGGCACTCTGCACATCATCGCCAACAATCAGCTGGGATTCACCACCGATCCCGACGAGGGGCGATCCACCCGCTACGCCAGCGACCTGGCCAAGGGGTTCGATCTGCCCATCATCCACGTCAACGCCGACGACATCGCCGCCAGCATGACGGCCATCCGGCTGGCGGTAGCCTTCCGGCGCAAGTTCGGCCGGGACGTCGTGGTGGACCTGATTGGGTACCGGCGGTTCGGCCACAACGAGACCGATGAACCGGCCTACACCCAGCCGGTGATGTACCGAACCATTCGGGAGCATCCACCGGTGCGCGAGCTGTTTGCCGCGGAGCTGATCGAGGCCGGCCTGCTCACCGCGGATGAGGTGAAAGCGATGGTCTCCGCAGCCGAGGAGAAGGTGGCCAGCGCGCACACCCGGGTGAAGGAGCGCTCGGCGCAGGTGGTGGAAGCCGCCCGGCCGGTGATGGACGTTAGCCCGGAACCCGATATCAAGACCGCGGTCTCGGCGGACGTGCTGGAGTCGTTGAACCGTCAACTGCTTTCGGTGCCCGACGGATTCGCGGTCAACCCGAAATTGCTGCGCCAGATGGAACGGCGCCGCCAGCCGCTGGCGGGCCGGGACATCGATTGGGCCCAGGCCGAGGCGCTGGCATTCGCCAGCCTGGTGACCGGCGGGGTCCCGGCGCGGCTGACCGGCCAGGATACCGAGCGCGGGACGTTCAGCCAGCGGCACATGGTGATCCATGACGTCAACGACGGTCGGCGCTGGATCCCGATCGAACACCTGGTGGGCGCCACCGCCACCTTCGAGCTGGCCAACAGTCCCCTCTCCGAGTACGGAGCGCTGGCCTTCGAATACGGATACAGCGCCCAGGCGCCGGAAGCGCTGGTCTGCTGGGAAGCGCAGTACGGGGACTTCATCAACGGCGCGCAGATCGTGGTCGATCAGTTCATCGTGTCGGGGCTCGCCAAGTGGGGGCAGGCGTCGCGGTTGACGCTGATGCTGCCGCACGGCTACGAAGGGTCGGGGCCGGAGCACTCGAGCGCGCGGCTGGAACGGTTCTTGCAGCTGGCGGCGGAGGGCAACATCCGGGTGGCCTACCCATCCACGGCCGCCCAGTATTTTCACGTGCTGCGGCGGGAGGCGCTCCATTCGCGGCCGCGACCGCTGGTGCTGATGACGCCCAAGAGTCTGCTGCGGTTGAAGGCGTCGGCCTCGCAACTGGAGGACCTGGTGTCGGGCGGGTTCCGACGGGTGATCGATGACCCGCAGGCGTCCCAGCGGCGTGACGACGTCCACCGTCTGCTGCTGTGCACCGGGAAGGTCTACTACGATCTGTCCCTGAGTCCATTGCGGGCGCAGGCGGGCGACGTCGCGATTGCCCGGCTGGAGTTGCTAGAGCCCTTCCGGATCGACGATGTGCTGGGACTGATTGGAGCCTATCCCAACTTGCGCCAGGTGACCTGGGTGCAGGAGGAGCCGATGAACATGGGGGCCTGGACCCATGTCCATCTCCACCTGGAGGGCCGGCTGCCGGACGGCCTGTCCCTGCAGTATGTGGGGCGCCCCGAGCGGGCGAGCCCCAGCGAAGGGTACGCCGGGGCGCATGAGGTGGTCCAGGAGCGCCTGGTCGCCCAGGCGCTGGGCGGCGTAGACAAGGCGTAAAATCCCGTCGAATGGTCCCCTTTAACGGGTTCGCCGGCATCGAGGACCGCGTGCTTTCGGTGCTGGTCGTGGTGGTGATCTTTACCGCCGCCTCCGGCCTGGCCTTCCTGGGATTGATCGCCTTCGGCGTCCGCGCCGGCCTGATGGCCCCCAAGGCGACTTCGCAGGTCCCGCCGGGTTCGCCGACTGAGCTGTGGCTGTTCCTGGGCTCCGCCCTTGCGGGCCTGGTGACCGACCTGCTGATGGTGTTCCTGGGCTACGCCGAGAACGACCTGGACAACCCGCTCTTCCTGCCAATCACCGTTGGGTTAATTGCCCTGGGCGGAGTTCTGTTCATCAGCGGAGCCGGCCTGGCGTTCCGGACCGTTCGCCGGGTGAGCCACCAGACTTAATTCGGCGGCCCCTTCCCCGAAACTTGACACGCGATAATTGCCCTCCCTAAACTACTGATAGTAAGGCTATCAGGTTATAAGGAAGTGTTGGGCATCAATCCCCGCGACGGCAAGGCGATGTATGAGCTTCAGCTGGAGCTGCATACCCGGGCGAATGGCAGTCGCCCGATTATTTCAGCCGACGAGCTGCTCGATCTGCACTTGCTGCTTGCCCAGGAGCGCGACCTCGACTTCAAGCGCCTCCTGAAGACCAAGCCGTAAGCAGGGTTCGGCCCGTCGAGGGATGCGATCGGGGAGACAGGATTTGAACCTGCGACCCCTTGAACCCCATTCAAGTGCGCTACCAGGCTGCGCCACT
>DASPZT010000138.1:0-6011 GCA_035636135.1 Candidatus Limnocylindria bacterium
AGGACACGGAGTGGTATCTGTTCCCCGGGAAGGGGGGAGGGAGAGTTCGCCGAGACCCCCTCCCCTACCCCTCCCCGCAAGGGGGAGGGAGAAGCGGAAGAAATGATGGTCGCGGGCCATGCTACTCATTTCAACGCTCCCACCAGGCCGTACATGGCGGAGATCAATGCAACGGCGATGAAACCAACCACGATGCCCACGATGACCGTCATTACGGGTTCGATTAAGGCGGTCATCGCCCGGATCCGGTAGTCGAGCTCCTCCTCATAGAAGTCGGAGGCCTGCTCCAGATAGGTGTCCAGCGTTCCGGTCTCCTCGCCGACCCGCACCATCTGGGTCAGCATGGGCGGGAAGAGGTGCGTCCGGGCCAGTGGGCCGGCGAACCCTTCCCCGGAGGTCATCTGCTCGCGGACGGTCTGGAGGCCGCGCTCGTAGACCAGGTTGCCGGTGCCGGTGACCACGGCATCGAAGGTCTGGCCCAGCGGCACCCCGGCTTTGAGCACCACGGACAGGGTCCGGCAGAAGCGGTTGAGGATGGCGGCTTGCACGATGACGCCGAAGACCGGCGTCCGCAGGAGCAGCCGATCCTTGAGGTAGACGCCCCGGGTGGTCCGAAGCGCGAGCCACCCAGCCACGACGGCCGCCAGGATGGCGCCGCCGATGGCCAGGAACCAGGCCTGGATGAAGGCCACGATGGCCAGCAGGATCCGGGTTGCCAACGGCAGCTGGACGTGGAACTCGGCAAAGATGCGCACAAAGGCCGGCATCGCGAACACGACCAGGATCACCACCACCACCGCCGCGACCACGGCGATGACCGCCGGGTAGACCATGGCGCTCCGCACCCGGCGCAGGGTGGACATGTCGCGTCGCATGTAGCCGGCCAGCTGCTTGAGCGTGCTCTCCAGGTTTCCCGTCAGCTCGGCCACCCGGATCAGGTCGATGTAGAGGGGTGGGAACACGCCCGGGTGCCGCACCAGGGCATCGGAGAGGTTCTGCCCTTTCTCCAGGTCGGCCAGGACCGTCAGCAGAACTCGGCGAAAGAGGACCGAGCCCGTCTCTTCGGCGATCGTGCTGAGCGCCCGGCTCATCGGAATGCCGGCTCCCACGAAGGTTGACAGCATCCGGGTGAAGAGGACGATGTCGGTGGTCGAGATGTGGAACAGGCTGGGGAAGTAGTCCGCCATCGTTTTCTTGGGCGGAGCCGGGAACAGCTGCACGATCTTGAGCCCCTGCTGCCAGAGAGCCTCCTCCGCGGCGGACACTCCGGGGGCTTCGATCTGGCCAGTTCGCTTCTGGCCCGCGTCGGTGTAAGCACGGTAGGCATAGGCCGGCATGTCACCCCACGTTCACCGATCGCATGACCTCTGCGATGGTGGTGACTCCCTCGTCGATCTTGATCAGGCCTGCCTGGCGCAGCGCCTGCATTCCTTCCTGGGCCGCCAGCTGGCGCAGCGCCTCGGGGGCCGCCTCCTTCACGATTAGCCGCTTGACCGCATCCGACATGCGGAGCACTTCGAAGATGCCGATTCGGTCCCGAAAGCCGGTGTGGGAACAGTAGGCGCAGCCGGTGCCGCGGCGGAAGTTGAACTGCCGACCCCCGAGGCTGGCATAGAAGCTCATCTCTTCCACCGGCGGCGTGTTCTCGATGCTGCAGCGGTCGCACAGGCGACGCACCAGGCGCTGGGCCAGCACCCCGATCACCGAGGAGGCGACCATGAACGGCTCGATGCCCATTTCCAGGAGCCGGTATACGGCGCCCACGGCGTCGGTGGCATGCAGCGAGGAGAGGACGAGGTGCCCGGTGAGTGCGGACTGCACCGAGATTTCGGCGGTTTCCTTGTCTCGGATCTCGCCCACCAGGATGGCATCCGGGTCCTGGCGCAGGATGGCCCGCAGCCCGTTGGCGAAGGTGATGCCGGCCAGCCGGTTGATCTGGATCTGGTTGACGTTGGCGAAGGTGTACTCGACCGGGTCTTCGATGGTCATGACGTTGGTTTCGTTGCGGTCCAGCTCGTTCAGCGCGGCATACAGCGTGGTCGTCTTGCCCGACCCGGTGGGACCGCTGACCAGGATCATTCCGTAGGGCGAGTGGATCAGGCTCATGAACTGCGCCTCGGTCTCCGGCGCGAAGCCAAGCCGATTGAGCGGCAGGATGGACCGGGCGCGTTCGAGGAGACGGAGGACGACCTTCTCACCCCAGATCGTTTCGATGGTGCCCACCCGGATATCCAGGGCCCGGCCCTCCACGCTCGTCTGGATCTGGCCGTCCTGGCTGCGATGCTTGTCCACGATGTCGAGCTTCGCCAGCAGTTTGATGCGGGAGATGATCGGCGCGGCCAGCGTCGCCGGGAGGCTGGTGGCGTCGTGCAGCACGCCGTCGATGCGGAACCGGACGCGCAGCCGGTCTGCCTGGGGTTCGATGTGGATGTCCGACGCCCGCTCTTCGACGCCCTGCGAGATGATCAGGTCGACGATCTGAACCACGGGGGCGTCTTGCGCGACATCCGAGAGCCGGCGGCCGCCGCGCTTGATGCCGCCGGCCTGGAGCGTTTCCTCAAACGAGCGGACGTTCCGGTCCATGCCGGCCGAGAGGCGATACTCGCGGACGATGGTGGCGTCGATCTCCGAGCGCACCCCCAGGAGGGGTCGGACCTTCTTCCGGGTGAGCACCTTGAGCTCCGCGAAGAGGGCCAGGTCACCTGGGTCGATGGTCGCCACCTCCAGCTCGTCATCCACCAGCCGGACCGGCAGGACGTGGTGCTCGAGGGCGTACGCCTCGGAAACCAGGCTGAGCGCCGCCTTGTCGATGCGGGCCCGGCTGAAGTCGATGAGCGGCACCTTGAAGTGCTGACTCAGCACCGCGGCGAGCGCCTTTTCCTCGACGTGACCGGCTGCCACCAGGACCTGGCCCAGCGGCTGGTGGGTCTGCTTCTGCTGTTCCAGACCCCAGTCCAGCTGTTCCTGGGTGATCAGCCCGCTCTCGAGCAAGAGTTCGCCGACCCGGCGCGGGCTCTGGCCGACGAACGGGCGGCTGGGCGGTAGAGGATTGGGGACGCTCATGCCACCCTCCGCGTCTTGAACTCCAGCTGTCGCTTGATCCGGTCCAGGTCTTCGAGGGTGAACCGCAGGTGGCGGCCGGGCGTCCAGAAGGCGGCCTGGATTTCGCCTCGACGCACAGCGCGAATGAGCGTCGACTTGCTGATCCCGAGCCAGGCGGCTGCCTCGCTGGTGGACAGGGCGGGCTTCATCGACATCTCCGCGAACGTTTCAAACGAGTCAACCGTGGCGAACCTGCGACCCTTTGGCCTACCCCCCACCCCGCCTTCTCCCCACAGGCAGGGGAGGGGAAGAGGTCGCAGGCAAGGCAAGAGAGGAAGAGAGACGCTGCGGGCGGTTATGCAGCGGGCTTAAGTTCCGCCGGATAGAGGGCGCGGGCGGCGGCGACGGCGTGGTCAATCTGCCCCGTCCGCACCAGCTCGTTCAGGCTGCGCTCCATGGTGGTCATCCCGTCCTTGACGCCCGTCTCCAGCACATTTCGCAACTGGCGCGTCTTCCCATCCTTGATCAGGTTGGCGACGGCGTAGTTGTTGAGCAGCACCTCAAAGGCGGCCACTCGCCCGCTGCCGGTCTTCCGCGGCAGCAGCTGCTGATACAGGACGGCGGTAAGGGTGTTGGACAGCTGCACCCGAACCTGTTGTTGCTGCTCGGCCGGAAACACGTCCACCATGCGGTCCACCGCCTGGGTGGTGTCGTTGGTGTGCAGGGTGGCCAGCACCAGGTGGCCCGTCTCGGCGATGGTGATGGTCGCCGAGATCGTTTCGAGGTCGCGCATCTCGCCGACTAGCAAGACGTCAGGGGTATGACGGAGGGCGGCTCGCAGCGCCTCGGTGAAGGTCGCCACGTCGGCGCCGACCTCCCGCTGCTCGACCAGACTACGCTGATGACGGTAGACATATTCGATCGGGTCTTCGATGGTGATCACGTGGCAGGCACGCGCGGCCAGGATGCGGTTGACCATGGAGGCCAGGGTGCTGGACTTGCCGCTGCCGGTCGGGCCCGTCACGAGGATGAGTCCCTGGGTGGTGGTGGCCAGCTGCGCCACAATCGGCGGCAGGCCGAGCTGCTCGAAGGTCGGGATCTGGTACGGGATCAGCCGCAGGACCAGGCCGATCGACCCCCGCTGGCGGAAGGCGCTGACCCGGAACCGAGCGCGGCCCAGCCAGTTGAACGAGAAATCCATGTCCGTCCGCTGCTCGAAGAGCGCCCAGCGTTCTGGGGGCAGCACCTCGCGGGTCAGCGCGGCCGTGTGCTCCGGTGTGAGCATGCCGTTCGAGATGGGGACCAGGAGCCCGTCCTTCCGCATCGTCGGGGGCGCCCCCGCCGTCAGGATCAGGTCGGAGGCCCCCTGGTCGATCAGCACCTGGAAATAGGCCTCGATGGCGCGGGGCTCGGGCGTTGAGGCTGGGGTGGCCGACAGCGTCCTGGTGATGGAGGTGAAACCGGTCGTGGCGGCGGCTTCTTGCCTTCTCCCGATAATCAGCGGGTGACCGACCAGCTCTGCAACCTGCTAGGCGCCGTCCTGCTCCTGCCGCTGGGGCTGGCGCTGGGGAGCTTCCTGGAGCTGGCGGCCGACCGCCTGCCGCGAGGTGAGTCGATCGTCACACCGCCCTCGCATTGCCGGGCATGCGGACGGCGCTTGACGCCGGGCGAGCTGATCCCCCTGGTCAGCTACGTCCTGCAGCGCGGGCGGTGTCGTGGGTGCGGCACGCCGATCGGGGCGGGCGTCCCGCTGCGCGAAGCCCTGAGCGGCGTTGGCCTGGCGGCGCCCTGGGCGGTGGTGGGCTGTGCCCATCCGGTGGCCGCGCTGATCCTGGGCGGGCTCCTGCTGGGGGCGGTCTCGGCGGTGCGCCTGGTGCTCTGACAGCCGCAACTCGTACCGCCAGCGACCGTTATGCCTAGGTCGTGCTGACCGCGGACGACTTTCGGGGGACGATCGGCTGGCGACGCATCCTGGCCCTGGGATTCCTGCTGGCTACCGTGGCGGCGGTCGCCTCTCTGCAGGCCGCCCTGGCCGGCAGCGTGGATCTCAGCCTGCTCTACTTCGCCATCGTCCTGGGGGGCGCCCTCCTCCTGCCGTTGCCCATCGCGCTGGCCCTGGCCGGGGCCACGGCGGTGGTCAGCGTCTATGTGACCCGCGGGGTGGACTCCCAGCCTTTGATCAGCTTCGTGGCTCGGCTGGTCCTGTATGGCTACGCCGCCCTCCTGACCAACAACTGGGAGCGGGAACGGCGCAGGCTGATGCGACTGACGCGCATTGACGAGCTCACCGGTCTCTACAACCTGCGGGCGTTCCGCGAGCAGTTCCCGGTCTGGCTGGGCCCGGCCGCCCGCAGTGGACGACCCATGACGGTGATGATGCTGGACCTCGACGGTTTCAAGGCCGTGAACGACAAGTTGGGACACCAGGTGGGCAACGATGTCCTGCGCCGGGCCGCCGATATCCTCCGGGTGTGCAGCCGTATCGGCGATCCCGTCTTTCGCTATGGAGGCGATGAATTCGTGATCCTGCTATCGGATACCGGTCGCGATGGGGCGGATACGGTGGCGCGACGCATCGCGCAGGCACTCATCCAGCTGCGTCCAAACCTGGTCGGTGATCAGATCGCCCTGGCATTCAGCATCGGGATTGCCGTGTTCCCGGAAGACGGCGACAGCGCCGGCCTCCTCATTGCCCATGCGGACGAGGCGCTCTATCGGGCCAAGTCGAAGGGCGGCGGCGCTTCCGAGCACTGGGGCGACCCAGCCACCACCGCGGCCTGACCCCGGATCCGGGCTAAGACGTCAGTTCTTGCACTTGCCGCCCTGGAACTGCGGGCAAGGGGTGGGTGACGGCGTGGGCGTCGGGGTCGGCGTAGGCGTCGGAGTTGGCGTAGGCGTTGGTGTTGGAGTCGGGGTCGGCGTGGGTGTAGGCGTCGGGGTTGGCGTAGGCGTCGGCGTTGGGGTAGGCG
>DASPZT010000139.1:0-5427 GCA_035636135.1 Candidatus Limnocylindria bacterium
CAGGCCCGCACCCACCTGGAGGCCATCGCTTCCATCCAGCCGCTGCGAAAGGTCCGGGTGTGGAGTCGCAACCTCGAGCATGCCCGCGCCCTCGTTGCCGAACAGAAGGGGCGGTACAACTTCGCTATCGAAGCAGTAACGACGGCGGAGGCGGCGGTTCGCGGCGCCGACATCGTCACCACGGTGACGGCCAGCCCGGAGCCGGTGCTGCAGCGCGCCTGGCTGAAGGAGGGGGCTCACGTCAACGCCGTTGGATCGTCCATCCCCAACACCCGCGAGATCGATAGCGGCACCATGGCGGCGGCGCGTCTCTTCGTCGACCGGCGCGAGTCCGCCCTCAACGAAGCGGGCGATCTCCTGATCCCGATCCGGGAAGGCGCCGTCAAGCCCGATCACATCCAGGCCGAACTTGGCCAGGTCATCATCGGAGAGGACCCGGGACGCCGGTCGACCGGCGAGCTAACGCTGTTCAAGTCCCTGGGGTTGGCGGTGGAGGACGTGGCGTCCGCGGCCTTTGTCGCGCAGCGGGCGAGGGAAACCGGTGTCGGCCAGACGGTGACCCTGTGAGGGCCACCGGGCTCAGCATCGAGGACATCCGTCGGGCACGGCCGGCGATCGCCGATGCCGCCATCCGCACCCCCCTGCTGCGCCTGAACGTCTGGGACGCGCCGTCGGAGATCTACCTGAAGCTGGAAAACCTGCAACCGATCGGGTCCTTCAAGATCCGAGGCGCGGCCAACGCCATGAGCCTGATCCCCAGGTCCGAGCTGGCCAAGGGTGTCCTGGTGGCCAGCGCCGGCAACATGGCACAGGGTGCCGCCTGGAACGCGCGACGCCTGGGGATCCCGTGCACCGTGATCGCGCCCGACTACGCACCCGAGACCAAGCTCAACGCGATCGCTCGCCTTGGGGGTCGGGTGATCAAGGTACCCTTCGATCGCTGGTGGCAGACCTTCACGGACAGGAGCTTTCCCGGCATCGACGCGGTTTTCATTCACTCCTTCGACGACGACCGGGTGATGGCCGGCAACGGCACCATTGGCATTGAGATCCTGGAAGATCAGCCGGATGTCGACACCGTCCTGATTCCGTGGGGCGGCGGGGGCCTGGCCAGCGGGATTGCCACGGCCTTGCGTGCCCTGAAGCCATCGTTGCACATCTACGCCGTCGAAGCCGAGACCGGTGCCCCCCTCACCGCATCGCTGAAAGCCCATTCGCCGCAGACGGTGGACTACCAGCCGTCATGGGTGGACGGCATCGGCAGCAAGGCGGTGTTCGCGAACATGCTGGTCATGGCCCAGGAACTGCTCGACGGGTCCTTTACCGCCAGCCTCGACGAGATCGCGGCGGCCGTCCGGTTGATGGCCGAGCGGAACCGCGTGATCGCCGAGGGTGCCGGGGCCACCGCCCTCGCGGTGGCCATGTCCGGGAAGGTGGGCAACGGCCGGATCGCCTGCGTCGTCTCCGGCGGCAATATCGACGCGGCCAAGCTGACCAAGATCCTGAGCGAGCACTGACGTGGCGGAGCTGTCCGGACGCGTCGCCCTGGTTACGGGGGGCGGCCGTGGGATCGGTCGGGCCGTGGCGCTGTCGCTGGCGGCTGCCGGAGCCGACGTGGCAGTGGCCGCCCGGTCGGACAAGGAGCTGGCTGAAACGGTCGAGGCGATTCGGTCGACCGGTCGCCGAGGGGAGGCCGTGCGCTGCGATGTCGGCGACCGCCAGCAGGTTGACGCCATGGTCGCTCGCGTCCGGAAGGCGCTGGGCGACCCGCTGATCCTGGTGAACAACGCGGGGGTGGCCGCCAGCGCCAAGCTGCAAGATACGACCGACGAAATGTGGGAGGGCATGCTGCGCGTCAACGCCACCGGCGCCTTCTACTGCACTCGCGCCATTCTGCCGCTGATGCGCCAGGCCGGCTGGGGTCGGGTGGTGAGCATCGCTTCGGTGGCCTCGAAGGTCGGCGGCCCGTACCTGGCTGCCTATGCGGCATCTAAGCACGCCCTGCTCGGCCTGACGCGGGCCGTCGCCGCCGAGGTGGCATCCCAGGGGGTCACCGTGAACGCCGTCTGCCCGGGGTATGTCGACACGGCCATGACCGATGCCTCCACGGGGAACATCGCGGCGAAGACCGGCCGGTCGCCTCAGGACGCCCGCAGGGTGCTGGAGGGCTTCAGCCCGCAGGGTCGGCTGATGACGGTCACCGAAGTCGCGGCGCTGACGACGTTTCTATGTTCCAGCGCCGCCCAGGGCATCAACGGCCAGGGGCTCGTGCTCGACGGCGGGGCCGTGCAATCGTGAGCGCGACGCCGGCCCTCGAGGCAGAAGCCGCCGCAATCGCGCGCAAGGTCGCCCCCATCGCGACCGCCGGAGACGAGGGCCGCGTCAACCGCCGGCTCATCCAGGCTTTGGGTGAGGAGGGCTTGCTGCCCCGCCTGTTCCCACAACGCGCCGGTGGCAGCCGCGAGGGCAACGTCTCGGCGGTGGATCTCTGCGTGGTGCGCGAGACGCTCGGCCGCGAATCGACGGAGGTCGAGAATGCGGTGGCCATCCAGACGCTGGGCAGCTATCCCATCGTGCTGGCCGGCACCGAGACCCAGGTCCGTCGCTGGGTCGCGCCGGTGGCCGCCGGCAAGGCCGTCGCGGCCTTTGCAATCACCGAGCCCAACGCCGGTTCCGATGTCGGTGCCCTGGAGCTGCTGGCGGAACCGGACGGCAAGGGCTACCGCCTGACCGGGGTCAAAGTCTTTATCTCGAACGCCCCGGATGCGGACGTCTACACCCTCTTTGCCCGGACCACACCGGGAGCCGGCACCCGAGGCATTACCGCCTTCATCGTGCCGGGCGAGGCCGAGCGGCTGACGGGGGTCTCGATGCGCCTCATCTCGCCGCATCCGATCGGCCGGATCGAGCTCGATGGCGTGTTCGTTCCGCGCGACCAGATGCTGGGCGAGGTCGATCAGGGTTTCAAGCTCGCCATGCGGGTCCTCAATCTTTTTCGGCCCAGCGTCGGAGCCTCGGTCGTCGGGATGGCCCAGGCGGCCCTGGATGCCGCCATCCGGCACGCCGGAACGCGGAAGGCCTTTGGCCGGCCGATCCGCGAGTTCCAGGCCGTGTCCCACCAGTTGGCGGAGATGGCCACCCGGCTCGAGGCTGCCCGCCTGCTGGTGTATGCGGCAGCCGAGGCCTACGACCGTGGCGGGTCGCATGTCGCCCGGCGCGCGGCGATGGCCAAGCTATTTGCCACAGAGACCGCCCAGTTCGTGGTCGATGCCGCCATCCAGATCCATGGGGCGCAGGCCCTGGAGGAAGGCCATCTCCTGGAGCACCTCTACCGCGCGGTGCGGGCCCCACGGATCTACGAGGGCACCTCCGAGATCCAGCGCGAAATCATCGCCCGCGACCTCTTCAAAGATCTCCCTAGCTGAGTTCCGGTCCCCCTGGCGTCAGGGTCGGGCCCGGTTCGGCCTCATCGGAAGTGACCCTCCCCCTGTGGGGGAGCCATTGTCGTCAGGGTCGCGGGATTTCCCGCGTGGGCAGGGTTAGGGTGGGGGGTTCTCGATGTCCAATAAAAGTGGGAGCGTCATCATGAGGAAAGGATCTCCCCAAACCTCAGGGGAGGGTCAGGGTGGGGTTGTTGCTCGCTGATCTCCCGCCGAGTTTGTGGCAAGGGCGCCGCGTTTCACATGATCCACAGGCCTAGAATCGGAACAGCGTGCGGCGCTGGACAAACCTCGCCCTGCTGTGCTTAATCGCTGCCGCTTTCCTCACGGGATGGCTGGCGTTCTCCTACGCGACCGCGCCCGCCCGTTGGTCGCTCGTCATCCACGCGGCAAGCGGGGTTGCGATCCTGGCCTTGACGCCCTGGAAGTCGCTGATCATACGAGGAGGTCTGCGGCATCGGCGTCACGGCTGGTGGGCCTCGCTCATCTTCACTGTCCTCGTCCTGGTATCGATCGTCGCCGGGTTCCTCCACTCGACCGGGCTGCTGCGCTGGTGGGGCGACATCACCGCCATGGAAGTGCATGTCGGCGCGGCGATTGCCGCCGTGCCCTTTGGTATCTGGCACCTCGTGGTCCGGTGGGTTCCGCCACGGGCCGTCGACCTGTCGCGCCGAAGCCTGTTGCGCGGCGGCCTGCTGCTTGGCGCTGCTGGACTCGCCTACGCGGCCACCGAGGGACTCGTCCGCCTGGCATCGCTGCCCGGCGCCAGCCGGCGCTTCACGGGTTCCTACGAGGTCGCCTCCTACCAGCCTGACGCCATGCCCGTCACGCAGTGGATGTTCGATTCCGTGCCGACCCTCGCCGCCTCCACCTGGCGCCTGCGCGTGCATGCCGCCGGCCAGGTGCACGAATGGACGTACGACCGACTCGCGGCGTTTGATGACAGAGTCACCGCCACCCTGGATTGCACGGGCGGCTTCTACTCGAAGCAGGAATGGGCTGGCGTCTGGCTCAGCCGGCTGGTGTCGCCTACCGATCAGCCGCTGAGCGTGCACGTGCGGTCGGCCACTGGCTACGACCGCCGATTCGCAGCGGGTGAGTTGTCAAGGGTACTGCTGGCGACCAGGCTTGGCGGTCAGCCGCTGAGCCCGGGGCACGGCTTCCCGGTGCGGGTGGTCGCGCCCGACCGCCGCGCGTTCTGGTGGGTCAAGTGGGTCACCAGAATTGAAATTGAGACCACCCCGGCCTGGTGGCAGCTCCCTTTCCCGCTGCAGTAGACGGCTGATGTCCCTCGCCCTCAGGGGGAGGGTCGGGGTGGGGTTGCTCCCGGGATGTGCGCGATGCACACCAGCTCGACGCGCGCCTCCGCGTCGAACAGCGCCGACACCTCGAACAGCGAAACGGCCGGGTAGTGCTGGCCGAAGTGCTTGCGATAGGCCGCCCCGATCGGCGCCAGCGACGCCCGATAATCGGCCAGGTCGGTGGTGAAGATCTGCATCGAGACCAGGTGATCCGGCCGAGCGCCGGCCGCCGCCAGCGCCTTCCCCACGTTTTCGGCCGCCCCGTCGAACTGCTCGGCCAGCGTGTTGGCGATCTGTCCGTCGGCGAGCCGCCCGGTCTGCCCGGCGAGGTAGATGCCTCGACCAGCGGCAGTCACCACCACGTGGGTATAGCCGGAGGGTCTGGGCAGCGACGGCGGGTTCAGGAGCTGGTGGGGCGTGCTCAGCGACCGCTCCACTTCGGCTGCCGGCCGTCGCGGAACGCCGCATAGAACTCGGCGTGATCGGCGGTCGTCATCAGCAGGGCCTGGGTCACCGCGTCCAGCTCCAGCGAGGCGGTGAGTCCCATGTCCAGCTCGCGGGAGACGAGCATCTTGGTGCTGGCGTATGCCTGCTGGGGACCCTCCGCCAGCCGGCGGGCGAGCTCAGTGCTCGCGGTCGGCAAGTCCCGATCGTCGACGACCCGGGTGGCCAGGCCGATCGCCAGC
>DASPZT010000140.1:0-5758 GCA_035636135.1 Candidatus Limnocylindria bacterium
GCGACCGTGATCTGTGCCTCCTCGGTGGAGGCGCCCAGGTGCGGGGTGCTGATCACCTGGGGCAGGCGCAGCAGCGGGTTTTCACCCGGCGGTTCCCGCTCGAACACGTCCAGGGCGGCGCCCGCCAGCCGGCCCTCCGACAGGGCGTCGAACAGCGCCGCCTCGTCCACCACGCCACCGCGCGACACGTTGATCAACCGGCAGGTCGGCTTGAGCCGCGCCAGGGCCCGGACGCCGATCAGGTGCCGGGTCTCCGGCGTCAGCGGGACATGGAGGCTGAGAAAGTCAGCCTGGCTGAGCACCTCCTCCAAGGAGAGGAGCTTGACCCGCAGCTGAGCGGCGCGGTCCTCGGAGACCACCCGGTCTGCCGCGATCACCTGCATGCCGAACGCCTGGGCCCGGCGCGCCACCTCGCTGCCAATGTTGCCCAGGCCGACCAGGCCGAGCACCTTGTCCTTCAGCTCGGTACCGACGAATCGCGTCCGCTCCCACCGTCCGGCTCGGACGGCCTGGTCGGCCTGCGGTACATGCCGGGCCAGGGCCAGCATCATGGCCATGGTGTGCTCGGCCGCCGCCACCGTGTTGCCGGACGGCGCGTTCAGCACCAGGATGCCGCGCCGGGTGGCAGCGTCAACGTCGATGTTGTCGACGCCGGCGCCCGCCCGCCCGATGACGCGCAAGCGGGTGGCGGCCTCGATCAGGGCGGCGTCCACGCGGGTCTCGCTACGGACCACCAGCGCCTCGTACTCCGGGATTATTTCCCGCAGCGCGGCTGCCGGCTCTCGCAGCCGGACATCGACGTCGGCATGTTCACGCAGGCGGCGGATGCCCTCCTCGGCGATAGCGTCGGCGACCAGCACCCGCGCCATCAGGATGGCTAGGAGGCCAGCGCGGTTTCGGGCTCAGCCAGGGCTCGCTGCGCAGCGTCCACGGCGGTGCCCGGCTGGACGCCGTAGCCGTGATCGGCCAGCCCGCGCTGCAGTGCGTCGACGGCCGCCAGCACATCGTCGGGATAGACGGCCCCCATATGACCGAGCCGGAAGATCCGCCCGGTCAGCTGTCCCTGCCCACCGGCCACAATCAGGCCGTAGCGCTCGCGCCAGGTGGCGAACACCGCCTTGGCCGGGTCCCCTTGGAGTTCCTCGGGAAAGTAGACGGCGGTCACCGTGGGGGACACCGCCGCCGGGGCGGCGACCAGGCGCAGGTCGAGGGCTTCAACCGCCGCCCGGAAGGACGCCGCGATCTGGAGGTGCCGCCGGAAGATCGCCGGCAGGGTCTCCTCGCGCATCATCCGGAGCGCCTCGCGCAACCCGAAGAGCACGCTTAGCGCCGGGGTGGTGAAGGTGGCGCCGCTTTGCTGCATCTTGTGGGCGCGCTCCCAATCGAAGTAGAAGCGAGGCGCCTGGGCGGTGGCTCGCCGCTCCCAGGCCGCCGGGCCCACGCTCAACATGGTCACGCCGGGCGGCGACATCCACCCTTTCTGGGAGGCCGTGACGGCCACGTCGACGTCCCAGGCATCCACCGGCAAGTCGATCGACCCGATGGAGCTGACCCCATCAATGGCCAGCAGCCGGCCGCGACCCTTCACCACGCGGGCCAGCTCGCGCAGGGGGTTGGTCACCCCGGTGGAGGTTTCGTTGTGGGTGATGAGCACCGTTCGAATCTCCGGCTCGTCGGCCAGGATTTGATCGACATCGTCCGGGTCGGCCGCCTCGCCCCAGGGAACGGCGTGCCGCACCACATGGGCGCCAAACGCGGCGGCGCAATCCGCGAACCGGTCCCCAAAGGCCCCGATGGACACGGCCAGGATGCGCTCGCCCGGAGACACCAGGTTGGCCACCACGCTCTCCAGGCCGCCGGTGCCGGATGCCGGGAAGACCAGGACATCATGGGAGGTCTGGAAGGCCCAGCGCAGCCCGTCCTCGAGCTCCGTCAGCAGGGCTTTGAACTCGGGGCCGCGGTGGTTGATCATGGGCGCGTCCATGGCCCGCTGCACGCGAGGAGGAACAGGCGTGGGACCGGGTATGCGCAGCTGAGGCGTGACGGGCGTGCTGTCCTCCATCGGCAGGTAAAACGCGTTCAAGCATAACAGGCACTTCCGACGCCACCGCCCGATCGCACGCCGTTATTTCTTGACTTCGGAGAGGTCGCGCACGGGTGGCCGGACGTGGCCATCACGGGCCGCGTATGGGCGCCGCCGGCCGCGGCGGCCAGATCGCCTTCGAGCGTGCACGCTGCGCCGACGAGCGCGCAGTGCAATCACCAACAGCAGGAGAACGGCAGCGACCAGACCCCCCAGTTCCCACCGCCGGACGCGGGCGGCGGCGGCGGCGGCCGCGGCTCGCTCGGCCTGGAGCCGAGCCGCCCGGGCCTGCTCCACCCGGACAATCTGTTGGTAGGTCGCGTCGATCTGGGGGTCCGCCCGCAGCAGACCCTGGTAAAGGCCGCTGGCGATCGCCTCGCGGAAGTCAGCCCGCGTCAGCAAGCCCGCCTCGTGCGCGTTACTCACATAGGCAGGCTCCACGGTGGCGGTCGGAATGTCGGAGTGCACCCAGAGCTCCGGCTTGGGCGCCACGCCGTCATCGGGCACCCCGAACGGCTGCAAGGCGGCCGCCAGACCGGCTTCCAGGTGCTGGGCAAAGGCCTGGCTCTCGGCGCGCGGGTAGAAGACGGTCAGGCCGTTAATGCTGGGATCGCCGTCGAAGGCATTCACGTGCAGGCTGACAAACAGCCGGGCCTTCGAAGCGTGGACCAGGTTCCAGCGCTCCGAGATCTCGAGATACCGGTCGGTGGTTCGCGTCATCACCACCTTCACGCGTTCCTTCTCCAGCAGCGCCTTCAGTCGGAAACCGAGGTCCAGCGTGATGTCCTTCTCGACCAGCCGGCCGGCCACCACGCCGGGGTCCCAGAGGACGGTGGGATCGCTGCCGGGGCTGCCGCCGTGCCCGGGATCGAGGGCCACCACGTAGGGGGCGGGCATGGCCGGGATGGGCTCAGAAGCGGAGGCCCGAGCCGGTGAGTGAGACGTAAGCAAGACGACCCCGACCGCGAGCCCGGCCAGGGGGCCCAGGAAGCGCAATTACCCGCAGTATGGCAAAACTTCCCTTCCCCATTCACGGGCAGGGGAGGGAGTCGCCCTCAGACGCCTAGCGCTGGTCGGCCGTGTAGGGGAGTAGCGCCACGTGCCTTGCTCGCTTGAGCGCCGTGGCCAGACGCCGCTGGTGGCGGGCGCAGGTGCCGGTCACGCGCCGGGGCAGGATCTTACCCCGTTCGCTCACAAACCGGCGGAGCCGCGCCACCTCCTTGTAGTCGATCAGGTGCACGCGTTCCGTGCAGAAGTTGCAAACCTTCTTGTGCGGCTTTCGGTCGCGTTTCTCAGTGGCAGGTGGCATGGACTTTTAGAAGGGAATGTCTTCCGGATCGACGTCGCGGGCCGCCTCATCCGCCGCCGGCGCCGCGGGCGCGACCTCCACCGGCTCCCGGGGACTGGCCGCCACCCCCTGGGCTCCCTGGCTCTGGCTGCGGGGCTCCAGGAACTGGACCTCGGTGGCGTTCACCTCGGTGGTCTTCCGCTTCTGGCCGTCCTGTCCCTCCCAGGAGCGCGTCTGCAGGCGGCCCTCGATGTAGACCAGGCTGCCCTTGTGCAGGTACTGGCCGGTTAGCTCGGCCAGGTTTCGCTTGCCGATGTTCCAGACCACCACGTTGTGGTAGTCGGTGTATTCCTTCTTTTCCCCGTCCGGGCCTTGCCCGTAGCGGTTGGTGGCAAGCGAGAAGGTGGTCACCGGGCTGCCGCTGGGCGTGTAGCGCATCTCTGGATCGCGGGTCAGGCGGCCGATCAGCATCACTTTGTTCAGATTCATTACTTCCCCTCAGGCTGACGAACCAACAGGTGCCGGAACACGGTATCGGAGATCTTCAGGACGCGCTCGACCTCCTGCACGCGGCTGCGCTCCAACTCGACGTCGGCGACGACGTAGTGACCCTCGCGCTGGTCCTTGATGGTGTACGCGAGACGCCGCTTGCCCCACGGGGTCACCCGGCGCACCTGGCCACCATTGGTTTCAACCAACTGGTTCACCCGGTCGATGGCCTGCTGGACGGCCTCATCGTCAAGCTCGGGCCGGACGATGTACATCAGCTCGTACGCAGACACACGACTCCCTCCTTCCTATGGGATTACCCCGCATATAGCCGAACAATCGGCAGCAACGGAGCAGGAAAGCGGTGCCTAGTTTACCAGAGAAACGAGCGGCCGCCCGATGGCGCTGGCTTAGGCCCGCGCCAGCGACTCAACCTGGAGATCTTTGGGAAACGGCGTCAGGTTCCGGTAGCCATCGGCGGTCACCACCACCAAGTCCTCGATCCGGACGCCGCCGATGGCCGGATCGTAGAGGCCCGGCTCGATCGTCACCACATCTCCTTCTTGGAGGACCTGGCCCTCGCTCTGACCGATGCGAGGCGCCTCGTGGATCTCGAGTCCCACCCCGTGGCCGGTACCATGGATAAAGCGGGCGGCCGAGGGCGGCTGGCTGAACTCGGCCGGCAGGCTTGCGTACCCGGCCTCCCGAAACAGCGCGCAGATGGCCCGGTGGATGTCGGCGCCCTTGGCACCGGGGCGGACGAGCCGGAGTCCTTCTTCTTGAGCCCGGAGCACGGCCGCATGCATCCGACGCAGCTCTTCCGGAATGGGACCCTTGACCACCGTCCGCGTCAGGTCGCCCCAGTAGCGGCTAGCCTTAGAGAACGGATAGACGTCCAGGACAATGGGCTGCCCCGCTCGGATGGGCCCACTGCCGTGCGCATGCGGGTCGGCGGAGGCCGGACCGGTCGCCGCGATGGTGTCTTCGGTGGTGCACCCCAGCTCCAGCAGTCGCCCTTCGATGGCGGCCGTGAGCCGCTCCGACGTCAGGATCTCGCCGTCCGTCCGGAGCACCCCCTCGCCATCCGGCTTGCTCTTCGCGATTAATTGAATCGCGGCCCGCAGACCGTCAAGGCCCGCCGCCTGCACCTTCGCGATCGTCTCCACCTCATCGGGGCGCTTGCGCCGGCGAAGCTCGGTGAACAAGTCCGGTCGGGGATGGACCGCCACGTCGGCTTCCCTTAAGCGGTCGGCCAGGAAGGTCGGGAAGGTCGGCTCCACCGCCACGTCGTCGACCCCTTGGGCCTGCAGGATCTCCTTGATGGTTCCGGCGAAGCCCTCCAGCTCGCTCGATGCCGTGGCCCACTGCCTGGCCGAGGGCAACTCGAAGAAGTGATGGACTTCCAACACCCGACTCTGCTTCTTGGCCCGCTCGAATTCCATCACGTTGGTGTAGAGCACGCCTTTGCCATCCTGCTCGAGGTAAATGATGGGATCCGGTGCCAGGAACCGCGTCTTGTAGAGCAGGTTCGGGTGATGGTAGGTCTCGCCGAAGAGGAGCAGGGTCCCGCGAGTGCCGGGCTCGGTCATGGTGCGATCACTTAGAAAGCAACCGTAGCGGATTCACGCGTGACGAGCTCCGCCAACGGCCCGGCCTTGCTGTCAGGGCAGCGCGCGCCAGGTCTGTCCATCCCAGGCCCACAGGTCGTTAAGCTCCGTCCCGCGGCCAGCCCCTCCAAACAACAGCCCGACGCCCCGCCGCGTGTCCTGCGTGGCCATGAAGAGTTAGCGGTTGGCTGGACCTGGCATCGAGACGGGCAAGCGCGCCCAGTTCGAGCCGTCCCACCGCCACATGTCGTTGTAATACGTGCCGGCCTGCGCCGTCTCACTAAAACCGCC
>DASPZT010000141.1:0-2881 GCA_035636135.1 Candidatus Limnocylindria bacterium
GTCACCTGCGTGCTGCAGCTGTCTTCGGCGTTCTGCAACTTCACGATCAGCTCATCGCCGGCTGTCTTGACCGTCTGGATCAAGACAATGCGGGTCTGTTGCTGCTGCTGGGTGACGGTGACCGTGACCTGGTGCTCGGTCGTCAGGATGAGCGTGGTCGGAACGGCGGCGACAGCCACCACGGTGACGGTGATGACCGCAACGATCTTCTCGGTCACCCACGTGGTAATCAGTGTGATCATTCGGAATTTTCTCCTTGGGAGAATTTCTCTCCACTGAGCCAAACGGAGCGTCTAGTCGGCGGCACCGGGTCAGTCATGGTCCTGTGACCGCCTCCGCACCGGGTCGCGACATTTGGGGCCCCGCAAAGGGCGCCGGGACCACCTGGCTTGGCTGCGCAACATCGCAAGAGCCTTGTCGCACCAGCGTTGAAACGGCAGTCGTATGGCTATCAGGCCGCTTCCCGAAGCTCCCGAAGCTTCCCCGGGCGACAGGGCCCTCGATGTGGAGCTCTTTGCCACGGCGGTCTCCTGGGTCAGCCTGGCCGCCGTGCGGATCACCTTCCTGAGTGCGGCCGTGTTCTTCCTGGCCGGCTGGCTGTACCTGACCGCCTATTTCAGCTTCTTCCGGATGCCGATGGCCGCCCTGGAGATTTCGCCCGCGGAAATCCTGCTGCAGGGCGTCCACAGCCTCCTCTTCCCGCTGGCCGTTCTGATGCCGGCATTCTTCCTCCGGATCTACGCCCGCCGGCTGCTCCTACTCTTCATTGGAATGGTGGCCGGCTGCGCGGCGCTGCTGGCGGCCCTGGCGATGGCCTTCCGCTGGTACTCGGCGACCGACGTGATCGTGCAGACCGCCGCCGTCCTCTGGATCGGGCTGGCCGTGCTGGCGATGCAGCAAGGCTTCGGCCAGAACAGCCGCTTCCACAAGCTGGTCCTGGCCGGCGCCGCCCTCCTGCTCCTGGTTTCGCTACCGACGGCGTTCGGCATCATCGACGCCGGACAGGTGGCCATTGCTACCCGCAGCCATTTCGTCCTGGCCAGCAACTCGAATCTGGGGCTTCCGGGCGGCAGCAAGAGCGGCGACCTGCAGCAATATCAGGGCCTCATCTTGCTGCGCGAGACGCCCAATCGATACTGGCTGATGCAGGCTGGCCAGGCGAGCAACGTGTACTCGGTCGCCAAGAGCCAGGTCCTGTACGTCCAGTATTAGCCCGAATCCCACTCGTAGGCCGTCCGACGCTCATCGCCACCTGCCAGAATGACGGTATGAGCAAGCGTAAGAGGGAGAATGTCGTCCAGCGCGTAGAGGACATCCTGGAATCGCGCTTCCTGGCCGCCGCCGAGGTCGCCACCAGCACCACGTCAGCCGAAGAGAACCTGGCATCCGCCGTGGTGGAGGCGATTGAAGGCCACCGCGACCAAAAGAGTCCCGCCAAGGCCAGAAAACGGCGATCCAAAAAGGCGAAGCGATAAGGGCATCGGCGCCGACGGAATAGGAGCTCGCTCCTTCTAACGTCCCTCCGGCTTCCGGCCCGCAAGCACCGCCCGGGCTCGGTTCCGCATCTTCTGGTGGACCCCGCTCATCCAGGGGATGTCCGACGGCAGGAAGCGCTTGGGCACCTTGGCCACCACGGTGTAGTTGGCGTCACACACGTTGGCGATCCGCGACCGGGCGGCCTGCGACACCAGTTGATAGGTGTCCATGATGGAGAGCCCCGTATCCTTCGCGATCCATTGGACGATCTGGGTGTGGGCTATCCGGAACGCGTCCTCCAGCGGACGGTAGGAGCCCGCCACCATGATGGCGTCGTCGCTCTCCAGCCGCGGCCATTCGGCGAAGACGCCCTTGACCACCTCAACCGTCAGGACGGTGTTCATGGCGCCCTCGACGGCCACGCCGCAGGTCTCCCCCTCCCCCATCGTGTAATGGCCGTCGCCCAGGGAGAACAGGGCGCCGGGGACGTTGACGCCCAGGTAGATGGTGGCGCCCGCCTTGGCCTCGGGTGTGTCCATATTGCCGCCGAAGGCCTCGGGCACCAGCACGTTGCGGGCCTCAAACGCGGCGGGCGCCACCCCCACGGTGCCGTGGAAGGGCTCCAGCGGGAAACTCGTCTCGTACTTGGAATCCAGCGCCTGGAAACGCACGCTGTTGGCCGCCTTGTCCACCTGGTAAATCCACGTCTTCTCGGGCAGCGGATCCTGGAGCGTCTGGGTGTAGTGCGTGCCGGTTAGCGCCCCAAACAGGGGGACCGTCACGCTCGCCGCCCAGTCGCGCGCCGGCTGGACATCGATCAGGTGGATGGCCAGCGTGTCGCCCGGCTCGGCGCCCTCGACGAAGAACGGTCCCGTCTGCGGGTTGACGTACGGGTATTCGCACACCTTGCTGAACAGATCTGTCGCCGAACGCACCTTGCCCCCGAAGCAATCCTCGGTGTAGAGGTCGAGGACCTCGCCCGGCCGGATCCGCGCCAGCGGCGCAACCCCGCCGAAGGTCCAGGCGTATTGCTTCTCGGTTGGGACAATCCGTTTGACGTCGATAGTCTCGATCATGTGCCTGTCTCCTATTGGTAAATCCCCTTCCCACCGCTGACTTCCAGGGCCAGGAGCAGCTGGACGAGCAACACCTTCATGCTGTCGGGCCAGTCGTTAGCCGTGTACTCGGTTGAGCGCGAGCTGGTCAGTTTGACGCCAGGGATCAGCCCGCAGGTCTGGGCGATGGTGGTCGAGTTCCACTCAATCCCGATGGAGATCGGCGGTTTGACCACGTAGGGCGTGGCCCCCTTCCCCTTCAGCGCCCGGGCGGTCGCCTCCCGGATTTCGGCTTGCGCGACCTCCGGGTGCTTGAGGACGGCCGAGTACTTATCGATCCCCTCCTTGAC
>DASPZT010000142.1:0-3581 GCA_035636135.1 Candidatus Limnocylindria bacterium
GGCCAGCGGGTAGATGAGGGGCATCACCGCCGTGTAGGCGTGGATGACGGCGTGACTGCCGCTGATCAGGACCAGGACCGCTGCCGGGCCGCCCAGCCGTGGGCGGACCAGGTCCGCGGTCGGTGCGTCAGCCGCCAATTAGTGCGACTCGGGGCACTTAACGGGATGCCCTGGCCTGGCAGCGGGCGCAGCGGCCGTGGACGACGAGGTCGGCCGTGCTGACCACGAAGCCGTGCTCGTCGGTAATGTGGTGCAGGACCGGCACCATGTGGTCGCCCTCGATGTGCAGGGTCGACCCGCACTCGTCGCACACCAGGTGGTAGTGGTCCTGCCCCTCCTCGGCCAGCTCGTAGTAGCCGCGTTCCCCGATCCGCGTCTGCTTGACCAGGCCCAGCTTCTCCAGGACTTCGAGCGACCGGTAGGTGGTGGCCAGGTTGAAGCGCGGATTGCGCCGGCGGATGCTGGTGCAGATCGCCTCGGCGTCGAGGTGCTTTTTGCTCAGGCGGAGGGTGTCCCACACCATCTGCCGCTGGGTGGTCAGCCGGTAGCCCGAGGTATGCAGGGCGTCACTGGCGGTGCGGGCCATAGCGCTCATTGTCTCATCGACCCGGCTCACTTCCGATCGCGACCGGAGCCGGCTCCGGCTCATCCGCCAGGTCTCCGGCGGTGGCTTCCTTCCGGTCCAGGGCGAAGAACAACACCGCGGTGGCCGCGAAGTAAATCAGGTTGCCCAGCCCGAACATGACCAGGCCGGCCAGTTGCTGATCCTCCAGCGGCCCCAGGCCACTGACCCGGGGCGCGGCCGCATAGAAAGGGTAGAGCACGGATGGCGACAGGATGAAGGCGATGCCGAGGATGGTCGGCGGAATTCCGGCGAAGCCCAGGTAGGCGATCTTCCCGATAGGGGACAACCCGAAGGACGCCTTCGCCGGGGCGATGATTGGCCACCAGAACAGGACCCCGGTGGCCAGGAAGCTCAGGTGCTCCAGGACGTGGATCCCTTCGTTGGTCAGCGTGGCCTCGTACAGGAATGGCAGGTGCCAGGTGACAAGCACGCCGTTGAACACCAGGCTGGCCACGATCGGGTGGACTCGAAAGCGATTCCACGCCAGCCAGCGCGCCGGCAGCCCCAGCAGCAGCAGCGGGGGCACCGCCATGGACAGCATCAGGTGCTGCAGCATGTGGAGGCTGAACAGGTAGCGGTCGCCGCCCACGTCGATGGGCGATTCCAGGGCCAGCAGCAGCACGGCCAGGCCGGCCGCGAAGTAGACGCGGCTCATCGGCGACCAGGTCTCCAGGCTCGCGCCGCGGTGGCCAAGCAGCCAGACATAGGCCGCCGCCAGCGCCGCGACGCCGGCCAGCACCGTCGGGTCGACCGACCACGACAGCAGGCCAAACGTGACGTGCAGCTGAATCATGTTCGCCGCCGTCGCCGGATTTCCTGGGCGACCGCGATGCCTCCGAACACGATGATAAAGGCCAGCACTCCGTAGCTCTCGACGAGCCGGGCCAGGATGGTGAAGAGACTCTCCCCTCCTGCCCCGACGGGCGCAGTGGCCGCGATCTCGCCCAGCGCCGTGGGCGTCGCGCCTGCGTACGGGTTGCCGCTCACCGTGGTGGTGCGCAATGGGTGCCAACTGGTGCCGTCGAAAAACTGGAGCTCCTGAAATGGCCCCGGCGGATACCGCATCGTGATGTTGTAGCCGTGTACGACCGTCAGGGCTACGCCGCTCGGCTGTTCGGTGGCGCTGACCCGGTAGACATTGCCCCGGATCTGGCTCCCGGGAGGCGGAGCCGGCGGATCGGTCACCGGGTCGATGCGGATGGTGGCGCTCTGCGCGCTGCTGGAGGCGCGCAGCGCGCCCACGCCGAAGTACACCAGCACCTGGCCGTCGCTGGTCTGGACCCCGCCCCCGGGGACCTGCCCGTTCTCGACCGGCAGGGTCGCCTGGCCGGACCCCGGCGGCTGATTGCTGGACGCGAGATCGGGGGGCGGATTCACATAGCGGTATGGCGCCTGGGGAAGGGGCAGGCCATCGAAGAGAGCCGGTCGCGGTCCCGAGGGCAGGAGCACGGCCACGGCCAGCCCAATGACCAATGCCAGCTTGCCCGCCTGGCGCCCAGTCACAGCCAGAACCATGCTCCCAAGTCGGCGATGACGTGCGCGATGGCGCAGGGCGCCACCCGGCCGGTCACCGCGCGCAGCCCACCCAGCGCCAGTCCCACTGCGAAGTCCAGCGGCATGGCGCCCAGCCCGTATCGCGGCAGGTGGATGAGGGCGAAGACGGCGGCACTGACCAGCAGGCCAGCCACCGGTCCGGCTTCCGCCGTCCAGGCGGGCTGGAGCCGACCGCGAATCACAAGCTCTTCCAGGGTCGCGATCACCACGATGGCCGCGCCCCAGCCCCAGAAACCCGACAGGGGGCGACCGCTTGCCCCCGCTCCCATCACCGGGAGCAGGAGGACCAATCCAGTGGCCACACTCGCACCCGCTGCCAGAAAGAAAGGAGTCTCCCTCCCCCTGGCGAAGAGCGTTGGAGAAGGGGTCTCGTGCCGCTTGCCAACTCCCTCCCTCTGCCATGCGAGGAGGTCAAAAATCTCCCTCCCCCTGGCGGGGAGGGTAGGGAGGGGGTGTCTCGACAGAACCGAGTCCATCCGTCTCTCGATGACCAGCAAGCCGCCCAGTGCGATGACGAATCCCACGGCAGCAGGCAACTCGCCTATCGGCAGCAACAGGCTGCGCATGATCGCCGTCAGCAAGAGGGCGACCGTCAGCGCGGCGGCGCGCCGCGGCGCCGCAGCGGCAATCACCGCGGCAGCGGGATCAGGATGGGGACGCCAGTCGCGAAGACCGGTGGGTAGACCGTCACGCTGTGACGGAGCCCCTGCCATTGCCAGATCACGCTGGCGGCGCGCACATTCTGGCCCATCAGCGCATCCGAGGTGGCGAATTTGATCCCCGCCCCATTCGCCAATGTTCCGGCCGGCAGCTCGAGCGATTGCGCGGCTCTGGCCATCCCGGTCGCGGTCAGATCGGACCCGGCCGCGGGCAGCACGTAATGGAATAGGGTCCAGCCCGCGGCGAACCCGGCCAGCGATTCCTCCGTGGGATCCGCATGGTAGCGGCCGCGGTAGGCCGCGGCGAACCGTTCGTACATCGCGCGCCCGGTGGCATTCAGCGCGTCCGGATTGAAGCCCGCCGTTGGCCGGTCCGAGGCGAACACCCCGATGGCGTCGGCCCCCAGCAGCGCGCCGAACTCCGGTCCGCATTCGGCCATCGTCGATCCGATGAGCGCGTCCACATGCAGGCCGCTTCGCAGCATGGCGCGGCGGAAGCCGACGCCGTCGGGAATGTAGGAGGCGAGCACGAGGACGTCGGGGCGAGCGCTGGCAACGGCGCCGAGCACCCGCGGCCAATCCGGCCTCGCCGCCTCATAGGTGATCGTGGTCACCACCTGCATGCCTTCAGCAAGCGCTTGCGTCCTGGCGGCCCCGGCCACGGACTGGCCGTAGGCGTCATCCTCTTCGACAATCGCCATCCGCAGCGACCCCGGCGATCGGTGCAGCCGCGGGGCGATCAC
>DASPZT010000143.1:0-6307 GCA_035636135.1 Candidatus Limnocylindria bacterium
ATACCCGACGAGGCCAGCACCATTCAGGATGCCGGCCTGTTTCCCGGCACCCACACCGGCCTGGCGCTGGACACGGCCGGCAGCCTGCATGCCGTTGGCGATGTTGGCGACCTCCTGGAGCGGCTGCCGGACCAGTGGACGCTGCCGGCCGACCCGGCTGGGATCGTGCTGGCCGGCTCACCGCAGGCGCCGGCGGGATTGCTCTTCGACGTGCGTGGCGATCGCCTGGCCTTTGGCAGCCTGCTGCTGCTCCCGGCCGGCCTCTTCGCCGGACCGACGTTCGATCCGGAGACGGGACTGATCGTGCGGTAAGCCTGGACGTGGGCTAGGAAACGGCGGCCAGAGCCTCGGCGCGGAGCGCCTCGCCGATGGCCTTGACCGCGTACGCAATCTCCTGCCGCGAGACATTGCGGTGGGTCACCATCCGTACCGTGCCCGGGCTGCTGGCGTCGACTTTGATTCCGCGTTCCAGGCACAGGTCCACGAAGCGCTCGCGGGTCAGGGGCAGCAGACAGCGGGCATAGACCATGTTGGTCTCCACCCGGCCGAGGTCGACGGCGATGGCGGGCAGCCCCTGCAGCCCGCGAGCCAGCTCCAGCGCGTTGGCGTGGTCTTCGGCCAGCCGATCGACGTTCTCAGTCAGGGCGCAGATGCCCGCCGCAGCCAGCACCCCGGCCTGTCGCATGCCGCCGCCCAGCATCTTCCGCATCCGCCGCGTCCGCTCGACGAAGGCGCGCGGCCCGGCCAGCATCGACCCCACCGGGGCGCTCAACCCCTTGGACAGGCAGAACATGACCGAATCGACGGGCCGCGTCAGCTCGCGCACGTCGAGCGCCTGCGCCACCGCGGCATTGAAAATCCGGGCGCCGTCGAGGTGGACGGGCAGTCCCGCTCGGTGGGCGACCTCGGCGAGGGCTTCCGTCTGTCGGGGGTTCAGGCAGGTCCCGCCCTTCAGGTTGTGCGTGTTCTCCAGGCAGAGCAATCCAGTGCGCGGGTTGTGGATATCCGCCTCGCGGATGGCCGCCTGGACCTGCGCCGGATCGAGCCGGCCATCCTGGGTATCGAGCGGCCGCATCTGCACGCCGGCGACGACAGCGCCACTGGCTACCTCATGGGTATAGATGTGGCTGTCGAGTTCGACGATCACCTCGTCGCCCGGGTGGGTATGGGTGAGGACGGCGCAGAGGTTCCCCATCGAGCCGCTGGGCACAAACAGGGACGCTTCCATACCGACCATCTCGGCCGCCAGCTCCTGGAGCCGGTTGACCGTCGGGTCCTCCTCCCAGACGTCGTCCCCGACCTCGGCTGCCGCCATCGCCCGGCGCATGGAGTCGGTGGGGAGGGTGAACGTGTCGCTGCGAAGCTCCACGGTGGCCATGCCGGCTATCTTACGGACCGAGCTGGGAATAGAGCAGCGGGCGTGCCTCCACCACCTCAGTGATTGCCAGGTCGCTCCGGCGGGTGATGGTGACCTGCACCCGGGTCTGCAGGCTGCTGGCCGAGATATCGGCGGCGGTTTCCAGCTGCTCCGGATCGCCGACCACGCTCAAGACATAAGGTGAGGACACGGGATGCCCGGCCACCCGGAGAGCCGAGCCATGGCTGATGATGGGGGTGCCGTCGACGATCCGGTACCCGTTCAGGGCGGCGGCTTCGGCTCCGGCGTTGCGAAGGTTGTTGAGGGCGTCCTGGAGCTCGAAATCCATGACTGGTCCCTCGATCCGGATTTCGAGCCCGGGCCCGTGCACGGGCAGCAGCCCCGCCACCACCCGCAGGATCGTGAGCTCCTTCTCGATCGCCTGGGTGTCCGCGCCGCCGGTGACCAGGCCTTGCTGGAGCGCCCGCTGGCGCTGGTCGAGAGCCAGGCTCTGCTGCAACAGCTGGCCATTGGCATGGTTCAGGTCGTTGATCAGCAGGGCGATGCTGGTGTTGTCCTGGTTGGCCAGGCTGCGCGCCACCAGGGCCTGCGACCGGAGCTGCACGACCACCAGGAACCCGAGCAGCACGGCAATCAAGCTCACCACGAAGAGCCGCTGGCCGCGAGCCGTGCGCTCAGCTGATCGGTTGCGCATTCTTGAGCACGAACGTGGCATCGTAGGCCGGCGCCGTCAGGCGGCTGCCGCGCCGCCAGCTCAGCCCGAGGTCGTAATTGCGACTGCGGCTCTTGAGCTCGGTCAGCTGGTTGGGATCATTCAGGCCGGCAATCAGGGACGGCGGATCGCCGAGCGCGGTGATCAGGTAGGGGCTGGACAGCCGGTTGGCGTTGTTGATCAGGATGTTGACCCCCGCGTAAAAGAAGGAGGTGGTGGGCACCACCCGCTGCTGGTTGATGGTGATGGCCTCGGCACCGGCGGCCCAGAGCAGGTTGACGATGTCCTGGATGTCCTGGTAATGGACGATCCAGCCCAGCGAGCGATCGGAGGGGTCGTTGGGGTTGCGGCCGTCGTGCAGGCTGATGGTCAGGCCCGGCCCATGCAGCGGCACCAGCCCAACCGCGATTCTCTGGCTGGCCACCATGTCGGTGAGCCGCTGGGCGGCGCTGGAGCGCTGGGCGCTCTGGTCTTCCAACTGGCGGATGGCGGCCTGCAGGGAGCCCACCTGATCCCGCAGGTGCCGGTTCTCGGCTTCGAGGTCGTTGACACTGGTGCGCAGCGCCTCGTTGCGGGCGACCCGGTTGGAGGGCGGCAGCGGCTGGCTTCGGAACTGGGCCGCCGCCAGGGCCGAGACCAGGAAGGTCGCCAGGCAGACGCTGACGACAAGAGGCACACGAACCCGCACGCTTGGCTGTAGTGTAAGGAAAGCGGACGTTCAGCCTTACCTGAGAAGGAGGGACCGATGGCGCAAAAGGTGGAAATCCCGCAGCGGGAGAGCACCATCCCCGACCAGCCGGGGCGCGCGAATCCATTCACGAATGCCCAGACCCAGTTCGACATCGCGGCGGATGTTCTCGGTCTGGACCCCAACATGCGCCGGGTCCTCCGGGAGTGCAAGCGGGAGCTGATCGTCACCTTCCCGGTGCTGATGGACGATCACACCATCCAGATGTTCACCGGCTTCCGCGTGCAGCACAACATCGACCGGGGTCCGGCCAAGGGTGGCATCCGGTACCACCAGGACGTCAACCTCGACGAGGTGAAAGCCCTGGCGATGTGGATGACCTGGAAGTGCGCCGTGGTCGGCATCCCCTACGGTGGGGCTAAGGGCGGGGTGATCGTGGACCCCAAGAAGCTCAGCCGCAACGAGTTGGAGAACCTGACCCGCCGCTACACCAGTGAGATCAGCATCCTGATCGGACCTGATCGGGACATTCCCGCGCCCGACGTCAACACCAATGCCCAGATCATGGCCTGGATGATGGACACCATCAGCATGCAGGTGGGCCACTCCGTGCCCGCCGTGGTCACCGGGAAACCGCTCGGCATTGGTGGATCGGAGGGGCGCGCCGAGGCCACCGGCCGCGGCTGCATGCTGACCACCCTGGCCGCCCTCAAGCACCTCGGCATCCGCCCCCAGGACGCCACGGTCGCGGTGCAGGGAGTGGGCAACGTCGGCTACACCACCGCCAAGCTGCTGCAGCAAGCCGGCTGCAAGGTGATCGCGGTCAGCGACTCGAACGGGGCCTGCTACAACGAGGACGGCATCCAGCTGGACGAGGTGGTCCGGGAAAAGGAACTCACCGGACGGCTGCGCCAGAAAGTCTGCACGATGCTGACCAACGCTGAGCTGCTGGAGCTGCCGGTGACCGTGCTGGTGCCGGCGGCGCTGGAAAACCAGATCCATCGGGGCAACGCCCACCGAGTCAAGGCCAAGGTCGTCTGCGAGGGCGCCAACGGCCCGACCACGCCGGAGGCCGACCTGATCCTGGCGGACAAGGGTGTCTTCTTGATTCCCGACATCCTGGCCAACGCCGGGGGTGTGACCGTTTCCTATTTCGAGTGGGTCCAGGATCTCCAGGAGTTCTTCTGGGATGAGTCCGACATCAACCAGCGGCTGGAGCGGATCATGATGAAGGCCTTCGACAACGTGCTCCGCGTCAGCCAGGAGAAGAAGGTCAACATGCGAGTGGCGGCCTACGTGGTCGCGGTGGATCGGGTCGCCCAGGCCACCACCATTCGCGGGATCTACCCCTAAGCCGGAATCGGGCGAGCCCATGGTCCGAAGGATCGTGCCCACCAGCGTCGATGAGCGGCAGACCACCCTGCGGGCGCTGGAGGCGACGCCCACCACGCTACCGGCGCTCCTGCGAAACGTGACGGTGGCCCAGGTGCAGATCCAGGGCCAGGCGCCCGATTCCTGGGCAATCGTCGAGGTGGTCTCTCACCCGATTGATGGCGAGCACCGGACCTTCGAGCGGACCCGCCGTATGGTAGACGAGACGAATCCCTTCCTGCCGGTCTATCCCGATGACGATTGCTCCAAGCTGCCGCTGGGAGAGCTAATCGAGAGTTCCGTGTTCTGCGGGCCGCCCACACCGAGTTTCTGCGAGGAATCAGCGAGTCGGACTGGGCCCACCCCGGCCGGCACGAACTCTACGGAGACGTCAGCATCGGGTTCCTGGTGCGCTCGACCGTCTGCCACGACGCGGAGCACCTGGCGCAGATCTCTCGAAAACTTGTTTCAGGAGACTAGGCGAAGCTACTCCTTCAGGTCGGCGACGGTGGCGCCGCTGATACGGACCAGGTCGGCCGGCGCAATCGGGAAGACGTGGTGGGGCGTGCCGGCCGCCGCCCACACCGTGTCGTACTGGAGCAGGTCGCGGTCGAGGTAGGTGGGGATGGGGGCCGGAAAGCCCACCGGCGGGACGCCGCCAATCGCGTACCCGGTGGCGCGGCGCACGGCGTCGGCATCCGCCTTGCCCACCGCCGATCCCGTCAGCCGGCTCAGGTGGGGCAGGGCCAGCCGGTTCGCGCCCGAAACCAGGGCCAGCACCGGCTCAGTCCCGGACAGAAAGACCAGCGATTTCACGATCTGCCCGACCGTGGTGCCGATGGCCGCCGCGGCCTCGGCCGCGGTGCGCGTCGAGTCCGGAAACTGGCGAACCTCGGCGGTGACGCCGCGCGCTCGGAGGGCGGCCTGCACGCGCGACGGCGGCGACAAATTTTCGGTCGAGCCCTCCACCACGTTGGTATAATGCCCAAAAGCCAACAGTCCTGAGGTACACGCATACCCGTTGAGGAGTCCACTTCGACCGACCCGGGAGCCGCAGGCGTGAGCTTGCGAGCGCCGGTCGCGCCGAAAGTCCGGGACTGGCCCCCCGAGACCCAGGAGCTGGGTCGCTTCAAGCGGGCGCGCCGCGCGTACGGTTTCGACGAGGTGGCGCTGGTCCCCGGTGGGGTCACCATCAATCCCGCCGACGTCGACATCAGTACCAATCTCGGCACCCTGCGGCTCCCCGTTCCGATCCTGGCGGCGGCCATGGACGGCGTGGTGAACGTGCCCTTCGCCATCGCCATGGGCCGGCTGGGCGGCCTGGCCGTCCTGAATCTGGATGGGCTGCAGACCCGGTACGACGATCCGGACCGCGTCCTGGCGGAGATCGCCGCCACGCCGGCCGATCGGGTCAACGGCCGGCTGCAGGCCGTCTACCAGGCGCCAGTGCAGGAGCGGCTGATCGACGAACGCATCCGGGCCGTGAAACGGGAGGGAGTCCTGGTCGCGGTCTCGACGGTGCCGGCCTTCGCCGCCCGCCGGGCTCGCCTGGTCCAGGAGGCGGGGGCCGATTGCCTGGTGGTGCAGGGCACGGTCCTGACCGCGCGCCACCTCTCCCAGTCCTACGAGCAGCTGTCCTTTGAACGGCTGACCGCCGACCTGGCGATCCCGGTGGTGGCCGGAAACTGCGTGGAGTACCACACCGCGCTGGAATTGATGCGCACCGGCATTGCCGGCATCCTGGTCGGGGTCGGTCCGGGCGCGGCGTGTACCACCCGGGGCGTGCTGGGAGTCGGGGTGCCGCAGGTGACCGCCACCAGCGACGTGGCGGCCGCCCGGGAGGCATACCTGGAAGAGAGTGGCCGCCGGGTGGCCGTGGTCACCGACGGCGGGATGCGGGTCGGCGGTGATGTCTGCAAAGCCTTTGCCGCCGGCGCCGACGCGGTCATGATCGGCTCCATCTTTGCCGGGGCGGACGAGGCCGCCGGCCAAGGCTTCCACTGGGGTATGGCGACGCCCGACGCTAGCCTGCCGCGGGGCACCCGGATCGAGGTCCGTCGCCGCGCCGGCCTCAAAGAGACCCTGGTCGGGCCGGCCACCGTCGACGATGGTAGCCAGAACCTGGTGGGGGCGCTGCGCGCCTCGATGGGCGTGTGCG
>DASPZT010000144.1:0-2278 GCA_035636135.1 Candidatus Limnocylindria bacterium
GTGCTCTTCGGGCCGCTGTGGCTGGCCGCCCGGGAGCATCGGGAGCTGGTGGAGCGACGCCTGTTCTCCGCCGTCCGCGCCGACCGCGACAAGTTTGCCGCTCTGCACGCCGCCCTCTTCTCCGGTGGGACGTTCCTGTACGTCCCCGACGGAGTGACGCTGGAGCAGCCTCTGATCAGCCAGTACTGGGCCTCCGCTGCCGGCAGCACCGCGCTGCCGCACACGCTGATCGTCGCGGGCAAGGGTTCCCGGTTCCAGTACGTGGATGAGTTCATCGGCCCGGCTGGGGTGGAGCCGACCCTGGTCAGCGGATCGGCGGAGGTCTTTCTCGACGAGGGCGCCGATGTCGGATACGTGGCGGTCCAGCGCTGGGGAACAAACGCGTGGCAGTTCGCCAACCAGCGCTTCCACGTCGGCCGCGACGCCCGGCTGCGGATGGTCGACCTGGCGCTGGGCGGACGTTTCGCCCGGCTCCGCGTGGACGTCATCATGGACGGCCCGGGCGGCCAGGCCGAGCTCAAAGGGCTATTTTTCGGGACCGGCGAGCAGGTCTTCGACTTCCGGACCCTGCAGGATCACATCGCCCCCCACACCCAGTCGGACCTGCTCTTCAAGGGAGCCCTGCGTGACGCGGCCCGCAGCGTGTATGTCGGCTCCGTGCGCGTGGAGAAGGATGCCCGCGGGACCTCGGCCAACCAGGCCAACCGGAACCTTCTCCTGTCGGAGAAGGCACGAGCCACATCCGAGCCAATCCTCGAGATCCTGAACAACGACATCCTCCGCTGCAGCCACGGGGCCACCGTCGGCCCCGTTGACCCGGAGCACCTCTTCTATCTGACCAGCCGGGGCATTCCGGGCCCGGTGGCGCAGCGCATGCTGGTGGAGGGCTTCCTCAAGGAGGTCCTGGACCGGGTGCCGGTGCAATACGTTCGGAACCTGGTCGAGCAGGAGCTGGCGACGCGCATTGGCTAAGGTCCGGGTTGCCTCGACCGCCGACGTACCGAAAGACTCGATGCTGCGGGTGGACGTGGGCGATGAGCCCATCTGCTTGATTCACGCGGAGGACGATCAGTTCTATGCTATGTCCGACACCTGTACCCACGAGAACTACTCCCTGTGCGAGGGCGACCTCTGGGAGATGTCGGTAGAGTGCCCGCGGCATGGGTCTCGTTTCGATGTACGGACCGGGAAAGTCACCGGCCTGCCCGCCGTGATCCCGGCCAAGACGTATCCGGTGACCGTTACCAACGGCGACGTCTTCCTGGACATCGAGGGGTAGAATTGGTCTGATGCCAGAACTGGAAACGGCCCCGTCGACGGACACGCTGCGGGACAAGGTGGTCGAAGTTCTCGGCACGTGCCGGGACCCCGAGATCGGGCTCGACATCATGAGCCTGGGCCTGGTCTACGAGCTGCAGATCGAAGACGGCAAGGTGCACGTCAAGATGACGCTGACCGCCATCGGCTGTCCATGGGCCCAGGACCTCTTCGACGAGGTCAAGGCCAAGGTCGAAGAAGTCCCGGGCGTTACGAACTGTACGGTCGAGCTGGTCTACACCCCACCCTGGAGTCCGGACATGATGAGCGAGGACGCCAGGATGGAACTGGGGTTTCTCTAACTAGAGCAGGAACGACGCCGCAAAGCAGGCCAGCCCGGCGGCCAGCACGCCAAACCCGAGCCGCAGCTTGAGCCGGCTTCCCAGCGCGTCCAGGATGAAGAGGATGACGGCGATCAGGAGCAGGATCTTACTGAGCGACATTTCGATGAATACCTCCGGTGCTTGTGATTTCGGCGTCACGCCGATTTTTCAGGACCTCGAATACATTGCGATAAGTTGCCGCCGCGTGCAACCTCTGTCACTCTCCGTGCATTCCCTGTAACCCTGCCGCTATGGCGGCCGCAAGGGTCGCCGCCTATGATGACGACCGCCTCGTGGCTGAATCGCGATATTCGCCAGGAGAGACTGGGCCGGGGGTTCACGATTGTCGCTCCTCGAACGGATCCAGAAATCACAAGGCGGTGAGCCGACCCCGGGCCCCAAGCCGCCCCCACAAGTTGCGCCGCCACTCCCAGTAACGCCCGCGCCACCGGCGCCGGCCCGCTCCCAGCCCCAGCCGCCAGCCCCGGTCCGCCAGCCGCTTGGGCCACCGCCCGGGCCGGCCGCGCGCCCAGTCGCCCCGGTCCAGCGTCCTCAGCCCCCGCAGGCCCGGCCGGCGCCCCCGGCACCCCCGGCAGCCCCGGCTCCGGTCCCCATGCGCCCGGCCGCGGCGCCGCCCC
>DASPZT010000145.1:0-9603 GCA_035636135.1 Candidatus Limnocylindria bacterium
ATGGAGACGGCCAGCGAGCGGGTGGAAGCGTTCGTCTTCGCCACCCGCCTGACCCGGATCACGCGCCAGCTCCGCATTCACAATGCCGACCTGGCCCTGGACCGGGTGATGGCCACGGTCGAGGATTGGTCGGGTGGAACCCGGATCGGTGAGTCCATCGATGACTTCAATCGCCGGTTCGGCCGGCGCTTCCTGGGCCACGGTGCCACCGCCGTCGTCATCAGTGACGGCTGGGACCGCGGCGACCCTGCCCTGCTGGCCCAGGCGACGCTCCGCCTGCAGCGGTCCTGCCACCGGCTGATCTGGATGAATCCGCTGATGGGGGCGCCCGGCTTCGAGCCGCTGACCCTGGGGTTGCGCGCGGTGCTCCCCTATGTGGACGACTTCATCTCGGCCCACAACCTGGTGAGCCTGGAGCAGCTGCAGGCGCTGTTGGAGAACCTGGACGACCGCCGCCAGGTGCGGCGGCAGTATCTGCAACCGGCCTGAGGGTCGTTGGCGAGAGCAAGTTAAACAAACAAGAGGTTTTGTGACAGGCAGCTGTCACAGCCATGGTGCACGATGGGCGCATGGCCACGTCAGGCCCTCCGATCAAAGAGACGCAGGCGGTCGTCCGGCTCTGGACGGACTGGTTCCGTCGCGCCGACGACGCGGAGCTAGCCGACGGCCTGATCAAGATCCGGGAAGCCGGCATCGATCCCTTTGAAGCGGTGTTCGCCGCGGGCGTTCGGCGGTTCGAGAAGTCCGGCGAGTATGTCGCCGATGGAGCGCTGGGAATCGTGCCCTGGCTGCGCTCTAACTGCAAACTGTCCGGCGGCGCGGCCGCCGAACGGGTTGGCGTCGCCCGGCAGCTCGAACACCTTCCGGAAACCCAGAAGGCCTTTGCCCGCGGGAGAGTGGGCTACCAGCACGTGGCTGTCCTGGCCCGCGCCGCCGAGCACGTTGGAGTGGCGGCGGTCCGAAAGGCCGAGGCCAGCCTGCTGCAGGCGGCGGAAACCATGGACCCGGGTCAATTTACCGGGGTGGCCAAGAACTTCGAGCATCGCGTGGATGCGGAAGCCGCGCTCGCGTAGGCCAACCGCGCCCACGAGCGTCGCTACCTGTACGTCAGCGAGCCCAGCGATGGCCTGGTCCGCCTGGATGGATTGCTGGATGCCGAAGGCGGCGCCATCCTGCGCACCGCCCTGAATGCCGGCATGTTGCCCGGCAAAGACGACGACCGCACTCCCGGCCAGCGGCGCGCCGATGCCCTGGTCGACCTCTGCCGACGCAAGACGGGCGGGTCAGCCACCGGCGCCGGGCCGCGGCCCCACCTGGTGATCCGGGCCAGCCTGGACACGCTGCTGGGGACGCCCGGCGCCCCGGCGGGCGAACTGGAGGCCGGCGGGTCGGTGCCGGCGGAGACCGTCCGACGGCTGGCGTGCGACGCCGCGCTCACCCGCATCACTGGCAGGGGCGAGCTGGAAGCCGAGATCAGCCGCGCCTCGCGGAGCATCCCCCCGTCCACCCGGCGGGCGGTGGAGGCGCGCGATCGGACCTGTGTGGCCGGCCGCTGCGATCGCCCGCCCCAGTGGACCGACTGCCACCACCTCCAGCACTGGACTCAGGGCGGGCCGACGATTCTGCCCAATCTGGTCTTGCTTTGTCGGCGCCACCATCGGATGGTCCACGAAGGGGGCTGGGGTCTCCGGTGCGGGGAGCATGGCCGGTGGGGACTGGTGCCGCCTGTGAAATTGGTCGCGGCGCATGCTCGGTCGGCCTGACGAACGACCCGGCCGGCTATCTGAAGACGACGGCCATGTTGTCGAAGTCGGCCCAGACCGACTCGAACAGCCACTTGCTCACCCAGTACTGGGTGCCGTGCAAGGGATCATTGACCCGGACCTGGGTGGCCGACACGCCGCTGAGGGTCACCGCGTGCTCGGCATAGGAATAGCGGATCGGGCGGCCGTCCCAGGCCGTCCAGGTGCCGACCCAGGGCTTGGTCCAGTTGGTCTCGATCCAGACCTCGACCGGGTGGCCGGCAAGCAATTCGTTATATACCGTCGCCGCCGCGAATCCCTCACCGCCGTAGGTGTTGGGCAGCCCGTGGGACTGGGCGATGGCAACGATGGGCGGGTAGTAGATGCCATATCCGGTCGGGGTCCAGTCGTTGCCCCAGACGTTGCCCACGAAGTTCGTGTACGGGTCTCCCCACTGGACGACCGTGTGATTCGGACCCATTACCGGGGCGCGGGCGTCTACGGATTCGTTCGCGAAGAGCGCAGCGTCGCTGTAGTAGTGCCCGTAGGCGGCCAGGCCCATCCGCAGAGCGCTGGTCTCGCAGTCGAGGGTCATGGCCTGCTGGTAGACGGGCACGCCAACCGTCCGATAGCCGGCCGGCACTACCCAGGGGACGATGTCGACGGCCGTCGGAGGCGCCGGCGGCTGGTAGAGGGCATAAACATGGAGTTCCACAGCTGGCTCGACGGTCGAATCTACGGCCTCTCCACGTGGCTGCCCCTCGTGCCAGACCTGGAGACGGGTTGTCGTGACGAACCCGGTCGCGGGGAGCTGCGGGGTGGACGATAGAGCTGGTGCCGGCGGGGCGGCAGGCGAGGGCCCAGTGGCCAGGGTGCCACTCAGCGTCGCAGTCACGATGACCCCCGTGACGAGATGCGCCAACCGCAGGGACTTCATCCCTTAACCCCCAGATCGAGATCGAGATTGCGCTCAACCTAGCGGTCGAGTGTTGCGGCGCCAGTTGCACTGGCAGGTAGCGTGGAAGAGGCGTGACCGCCTCGTGCCCGGGGCGCGGCAACCGTGACCGGACCGCGAAGACGAGACCTGAAGGTTCCCGCGGATTTTGTGCGGGATTTCGGCCTAAATCGCGTTTGCACCTGCGAAAGGCTCGAAATTTCCGGTCAAATCCGGGCAGTAATGAGAGGAGGAGTTCGATCGTGAAGACATCGAAGTGGACCGCATCATCGTTCGCGACCATGTTGCACGAGGAGCTGGAGAAGGCGGCCAATGGGTCACGCCGGACCAGCAGCACGACGTTCAAGCTCAAGAAGACTGACGTCCGCCACGCGGTGGAGTCGGTCTTCGAGCATGCCGTTCACGCCGGAGCCAGCGGACAGCGCGTTCGTTTCCCCGTGATCGGCGCCCTGGCGTGGCGCGAGGTCAAGCCGCGCCGGGCCGGCATGGGCAAGAACCCGTTCACCGGCGAGAGCATCATGCTCAAGGCTCGGCCTGCGTCCCGCAAGCCGCGCTGGTCGTTCCCCAAGGCCGTTCGGGAGGCCTACGCGCGCAGCTTCCGCAAAGCCGCTTAGACCCGACTGACTCTCTATCTTGCCGCTCGGCGGAGCGCCCGCCGGGCGGTTCTTTTTGCCCTGGCCTAAGCGCCCTGCTTTCTATACTGAACTATGGGCTGGACGAGCAAACCGATTAAGACGATCGAGATTCCGGAGCCGGCGTTCGAGCCTCTGCTAACCCCCGGGCCGGCACCCGAACCGCAGCGCGAGCCCGAGCGGCAACCGGTACCCATCGAGCGATGATCCCCGCGGTGGGCTATCGCCTGTGGCGCGTCGATCGCGCCGACGGATGGACCGGCACGCACCTGCAGTCCCTGGTGGCGGAGACGCTCTGGCCGCCCCGAGACCGGCTGGTGGCGGCCTGCTCGGCTTGGCTGGCCCACCGGCGCGGCCGGCCGGTCGGCCGCTCGGCGCCTCCCCACGTCTCGCCCGCCCCCGAGTGCAGTTGCGGCGCGCACGCGTTCCACGACCTCCGGCAGATGCTTCGGCAGGCGGACGAACTCGAGTCCCCGGACGCCGATCGCTTCGTGTTTGGCGGCGCCGTCCTCTGCTGGGGACGGGTCGTGATCCATCCGGAAGGGATCCGGGCCCAGTACGCACGGCCCCTGGCGCTGTGCCGTCCCCGGGATCGTGAGGTCAGCCTGGTCGTGCAGCGGAACTTGCGGGAGGTCGCCGACGCCTACGCGGTACCGCTGATCGAGGCAGACCATCTGGTGGCCTATGCCCACGAGTTCGGGACCAGTTACCGCCCGGAGCCGCAGCGGGTCCGGCTCCTGGGGCGAGCCCGGGAGGCGCTGGGCTGGCTGCGCTGGCCGCGCCGCCGGCCCTGATTAGCTTCGTAGTTCAACTCTCAGGATGGCCGCCATCTGCTGACGAAAGGCTGTCGCCCCACCGTTGGCAGGGTGACGGACGTAACGGGCGTCTGGGCCCAGGGCGGCCAGGGCTATCCGGCCGATAGCGATCACGACGCGCGGCCGGACCAGGTCAAGAAAATGCTCTGTCAGCTTTCGGCCGGCCGCGATCTCGGCGACCGTCGGGTGCCGGTTTGACAGTTGGTTCCCAGGGCGATACGGATGGGTAGGCACCGTGTTCCAGAGAACGACCCGCCGCTCCGCACCCAGCCGGTCTAGCAGGCCGTGCACGATGGTCCCAGACGGTTCGGACCACACACGGGTCCGGCAAGTCGGTTGGTAAGGACCTCCCCACCGGAGCAGGTCGCGTTCGCTGGTGAACGCGATCCCCGACCAGCGCATCCCCTGGTAGCCGGCCGCCTCCCCGATCGCCACGATTTCGGCCTCGCGGCGCTGCTCGAGATAGTGCCGGAGATTGGCCAGTCGGATGGCGGGCGCCCCGGGCACATCGTCCGGACCAGATTCCCGGAACTGGTTGAAGGTGCTGCCGACCCGCACCCCCGCCAGCTCGGTCAGCAGCTCGTTCAGGCCCGTGGCCGCCGTCCCGCAATCAGGTCCGCGACCAGACCGGTCCATCCGGTCTGGTGGGAGGCGCCCAGCCCCGCGCCCGTGTCGCCGTGAAAGTATTCAAAGAACAGGAGGCGGTCCTGCCAGGCCGGGTCTGGCTGGGAGGTTCCGAAGACGGGCCGGCGGCCGTGACTGTCTCTTAGGAACAGTGCAATCAGGCGCCGCCGGAGATCGTCCGCCACTCCGGCCAGGCTCAGGGGGCGGCCCGATCCCGTGGGAAATTCCACCGTAAACCCCGGACCAAAGTAGCGGTCGTAGCGGCGCAAGGCCTCAATGAACAGGTAGTTCAAGGGGAACCAGATGGGTCCCCGCCAGTTAGAGTTGCCGCCGAAAAGCCCGCTGGTTGACTCGGCCGGCTCGTAATCCAGCCGCGCCACGCCCGAGCCCACGTCAATCTCGAATGGATGATCCCGCAGCCCTTGGGAGAGCGAGCGCAGGCCGAACGAAGACAAAAACTGACTCTCATCCAGGGCGGACGCCAGGACCCGGCGCACCCGGTCCGGGCCGGCAATCGAGAGCAGGTAATACCCGCCGGTGCCCGGCTTGGCGATGTGATCCAGGACGGCCGCTACCTCGGGGTGATTGCTCACATACCACTCGGCCCGCCGGGCGAAGTCCGGCAGCCGGCCCAGGGTCTCCGGGCCCAGGGTGGTGACCGCGTTGAGCGGGATCAGGCCCACCATCGATTTGGCTCGCAGCGGCAGCCGGCGATCGTCGCCCAAATGCAAGACGTCGTAAAAAAATCCGTCTTCTTCATTCCAGAGCCCCTGGGCGTCCACCGCCCGCGCGATCAGGGTGAAGTGTTCGAAGAACTTGGTGGCGATGTCTTCATACGCCGAATCGTGTTCCGCCAGGAGTAACGCCAGCTCCAGCAGGTTCAGGCAGTACATCGCCATCCAGGCCGTCCCATCGGACTCTTCCAGGTGCCCCATCAGCGGCAGGGCCGCCGACCGGTCGAAAGGGCCGATGTTGTCCAGGCCCAGGAAGCCGCCCTCGAACACGTTGTTGCCTTCTTCGTCCTTGCGATTGATCCACCAGGTGAAGTTCAGCAGCAATTTATGAAACACGCGTTCCAGGAACTCATAGTCCTGCGAGCCGTCGATCTCGAACACACGGAGGGCCGCCCAGGCGTGCACCGGCGGGTTGACGTCGGAGAACGCCCACTCGTAGGCGGGCAGCTGACCGTTGGGGTGCATATACCACTCCCGGCAGAGCAAGACCAGCTGGTGTTTGGCATAGTCGGGGTCGACGTGCGCCAGGGCGACACAGTGAAACGCCAGATCCCAGGCGGCGTACCACGGATACTCCCACTTGTCGGGCATGGAGACCACATCGCGATTGTCCAGGTGCGTCCACCCGGCATTGCGGCCGTGCTGATGGCCGGGCGGGACGGGACCGGCCGGGTCGCCCCGCAGCCATTTTTCGACTTCGAGATGGTAGTACTGCTTGGACCACAGCATGCCGGCGAAGGCCTGGCGCATGACCAGCGCTTCATCGGCCGAGGCATCGGCCGGCGTGAGCGCCGCGTAGAAGGCGTCCGCTTCCTGCTGGCGCTGCGCCAGCGCCTGGTCGAAGGTCGGCCCGAAGACTGGCTGCCCATCCGTCAGGCGGAGCCGGATGGTGGCCGAGCGCCCGGGCTCGACGACGAGCCGATATCGCAGGGCAGCCTTGGTGCCGATCTGCTCCGGGTTGACCGTCGGCAGGCCGGCGATGACGTAATCGTTGATGCCGTCTTTCGGATACGGCTTCCCCCCGGCCACGCCCCAGAGCCGCATGGCGTTCGACTCGTTCTCGCAGAAGAGCATGTCGAAGTCCCCATCTCCGGCCAGCACCATGGGCGCCAGCACCCGGTGCTGGGTGGTGATCAGGCGGTCCCCCGCCATCAATCGCGGCCGGCGGTCGTCGTATCCCCAAGACCACGTATTCCGAAACCAGATAGTCGGCAGGACTTCGAGCGTCGCCGCCTCGGGACCGGCGTTACGGACTGTGAGCCTAATCAAGATGTCGTCCGTCGACGCCTTCGCGTAGTCGGCCGTAATATCCCAGTACCGGTTGTCCTTGAAAATACCCGTGTCCAGCAGTTCGTACTCCGGGTCCGCCCGGCCGCGGCGGCGATTTTCTTCCAGCAACTGAACGTATGGAAACGCCGCGTGCGGGTAGACATATCGCCACCGCATCCAGGAGTGCGTGGACGTCGAGTCCTGATACCACCAGTATTCTTTGACGTCTTCGCCGTGGTTGCCCTCGCTCCCGGTGAGCCCAAAGTGCCGTTCTTTCAGGATTGGATCGCGGCCGTTCCAGAACGCGAACGCCAGGCACAGGATCTGCCGGTCATCACAGATCCCGCCCATGCCGTCTTCGTTCCAGCGATAGGCGCGGGAGCGGGCGTGGTCGTGTGGAAAGTATTCCCAGGCGTTGCCGGAGTCGCTATAGTCCTCGCGCACGGTGCCCCAGGCGCGCTCGGCCAGATAAGGGCCCCAGCGCTTCCAGGGCACGCCGGCCGTCCTCGCTTCGTCCAGGCGCTTGCGCTCGGCGTCCATCAGGCGGCCGCCGCCAGATCAATGCGGCAGGCTACCCCGGGCTTCACTTCGATCATCAAACGGCCGGCGGCGGCATCCCATGCGCTGCTCGTGACGCAAGGCCCTGTGACCACCGGAGCCTTCAGCGTCAGACTGGACCAGCCGACACTGATCGGGGTGGGTGCCCCCGAGGCCGCGACATTCAGGCTGAGTCGGCCGGCCAGGCCGTCGCCCCGCCCAGCGCTCACATTTGCGGGTGCCGCGGCCAGATATGGTCGAGCCAGATGGCGAAGGAAATCGAGATTGACCTGCTCGCCCGAGGCGTCCCGAATCCCCCAGTACTTGTTCTCTCGCCATTGCCACCAGGCCCAGCCGATATGGAGGTCATCCGCGTCATTCAGGGCGGCATCGGCGTAACCGGCCGCTCCCGGCTGGGTCAGGTCGTGACCGAATTCGCCGACCCACCACGGAGCGCTCAAGGCCTGTGCTTCCCGCGCCCGCTGGGCGAACCGATCGGCCAGCGGCCCGGGGTCACCAGTCCAGAAGGGCGGGACCAGGGACCCTTCGTAGACATGGTCCGCATAGACGAGATTGTGCGCCCGGATCGGTCGCACGGCCGTGTTCAACGTGAAGAGCAAGATGCCTTCCAGAAAGAACAGATGATTCGGATCGACCGCGCCCACGGCTTGAATTGTCCGCTGGTAAAAGGGCCACATGAAAAATTTCTCGAAAATGCGCGGCGGGATAGGCAGCGGATGCGGTTCGTTGAACAGGTCATAGCCGGCAACACCAGGATTGTCGCGGAATCGCCTCGCGACTGCCTGCCAGGTGCGGCTCAGCTCAGCCTGCCAGTCAGAAGCCATCCAGAAGTACGTCTCGGCAGACCAGGCGGCCGGCGACAGGGCCGGCCCCCAGGAGAATTGGGGCAGCGGATTGACGTTCGGCACCAGCGGTAGGGTGGCCCACGCAGGCGCTCCGGAGTAGCCGAACTTCGGGCTCCAACCCAGGCGAAAGTGCATATCCAGGACTACGTAAAGAGCGTGCCGGTTGAGCATCGCCACCGCGGTCGAAACCCGGTCCAGGTAGTGCTCGTCGATCTGCCCGCGAACGGGTTCGAGCCCTGACCAATCGATGCCGAGCCGGACGAGGTTGAATCCTGCCCGTTGCATGAGCTCGGCGTCGCGCTCGTCGAGTGTCGCCGGCGGGTGCGCAGGATACGCCACGAACGTGTCGACGTTGAAGCCGCGCAGCAGGACGTCCCGCCCGATCTCATCGCTGATGCGCCCGCCGCTGGTGTGAAGCCAGAAAAGACTCGGGTCGCCGCCTCGCGGTGAAGAGGACGGGAGCGCGACGGCCAGTCGCGGAGCCGGGACATAGGCGGCGGCGACGAGCAGGAGCACGATCGCGGTGAGAGCGACAGCCAGGCCCCGTCGCCTACCCCGCCGGTTCCTCACGAGGAGTCTACTCGAGGGACCCGAGCACCCGGCAGCCCGACGGGCCGGCGATGATGCAGGCGGTCGCCATCCCCAGGAAGAGACCGTGGGCCATCACGCCCAGGGTCGCATCCAGCGCGCTCGCCAGCCGGGCCGGCTCGGCGATGCCACCCTCGACGCTCAGGTCGATCACGAAGTTGCCATTGTCCGTAACGAACGGATGATCATCTCCTCCGCGAAGCACCCAACGAGTCGCCAGCCGCTCCAGGCGACGGGCGGTCTGCAGCCAAAGAAAAGACGAGATCTCGACTGGAAGAGCGCCCTGCCCAAGGCGCGGCACCAACTTGGACTCGTCGGCAATAACGATGAATCGCTGGGCGGCCGCGGCGACTAATTTTTCCCTGAGCATCGCTCCGCCCCGGCCCTTGATCAGGTTGCGCTGGGGGTCGATCTCGTCGGCCCCGTCTACCGCCAGGTCCAGCGGCCGATCGACGTGGTCCTGCAATGGAATTCCGGCAGCCGCGGCCTGGTCGGCGGCTGCCCGAGACGTCGGGACGCCGCGGACGGCAATGCCGCGGGACACCAGCCGGCCGAGGCCGGCGATGAACAGGGCGCTGGTGCTCCCCGAGCCCAGGCCGATGACCATCCCCGGGCGGACCAGTTCCAGCGCCCGCTCTGCTGCTGCCGCCTTGAGCGACTCGATCTGGGTCATGTTAGCCCCAAGCCCGGATCCACCGAGCGGACGAAGCAGATTGGGATGCGGGGCGAGATGAGCGCAAGCCCGGATCTACCGGTCGGGCGCCGCAGATCGGGATGCGGGGCGTGCCGAGCCGAAGGAGGCGACGAGCACCGCAGCGAGCGTACCCGTTGGTACGTGAGC
>DASPZT010000146.1:0-3404 GCA_035636135.1 Candidatus Limnocylindria bacterium
CCAGGGGGCGTGCACCCGAGCGCCGAAGGGCGTAAGCACGCAGACCCGCCAGTCGCCCAGCTGATCTCGGAACCGCTCCACCACGATGGTCCGATCGTCGGGGACGCTGCCCGTGCTGTCCGCCTGGTCCTGGAGGTAGTCGAGCAGGTTGCGCGCCGCCCGGTCGTCGAATCGCGAGCGGTCGCGCAAGCGCTGGAGTGAGGCGTCGTCATCCTGCGAACGCAGCTCGCGCACCAGCTTCCCCACCGCGCGGCCTACCTCGATCGGGCGACCGAGCGCATCACCGTGCCAGAACGCGATCCGGCCGGGCTCGCCCGGCGCCGGGGTGACCAGGACCTGGGACGGGGTGATGTCGGCGATCCGCCAGGTGGAAGCGCCCAGCACGAAGGTGTCGCCCGGGCGGCTCTCGTAGACCATTTCTTCGTCCAGCTCGCCGACCCGGCGGCCGTCCTCAAGCAGGTTGACGGTGTAGAGCCCGCGGTCCGGAATCGTCCCGCCGCTGGTAACGGCCAGGCGCTGGGCACCGGCCCGGCCGCGAACAGTTCCCTCCAGCCGGTCCCAGACGATGCGGGGCCGGAGTTCCGCGAACTCGTCCGAGGGATACCGACCGCTGAGCATGTCGAGGACGGCCTCCAGCGAGCGCGGCCCGAGGTCGCTGAAGGGGTAGGCGCGGCGGATGAGCGCGCCCAGCCGGTCGACCGGCCAGACATCCAGGGCGCACATGGCGACGATTTGCTGGGCCACCACGTCCAGCGGATTCCGCGGGACGCGGGTCTCTTCGATGTCCCCGGCCAGCATGCGCTCCACGATGGCCGCCGTCTCCAACAGGTCACCGCGGTATTTCGGCAGGATCGTGCCTTTGGATGGCTCGCCCACCGAGTGTCCCGCGCGGCCGATCCGCTGGATCCCGCGCGCCACGCTGGTCGGCGATTCGACCTGGATGACCAGGTCGACGGCGCCCATGTCGATGCCCAACTCCAGGCTCGAGGTGGCCACCAGGGCCGGCAGCCGGCCGGCTTTGAGCGCATCCTCGATGGCCATGCGCTGCTCGCGGGCGATGGACCCGTGGTGGGCGCGGACCAGTTCCTCGCCGGCCAACTCATTGAGGTGGGCCGCCAGCCGCTCCGCCAGCCGGCGCGAATTGGTGAAGATGATGGTCGACCGATGACTGCGGATCAACTCCAGGATCCGGGGATGGATGGCCGGCCAGATGCTGCGCCGGGGACCGTCACCGTCGGAGGCATCGGCCCCGCGGTCCAGGTCCGCCATGTCCTCCACCGGGACCTCGACCGTGATCTCCAGCGGCTTGATCCGTCCGGCGTCAACGATGCGCACGTCGCGGTCCGTGCCGCCCAGGAAGCGCCCCACCTCCTCCAGCGGGCGCTGAGTGGCCGAGAGCCCGATGCGCTGCGGATCCTGGCGGGTGATGGCGGCCAGCCGTTCGAGGCTGATGGCCAGGTGCGCCCCGCGCTTGGTGGGGGCCAGCGAGTGAATCTCGTCGACGATCACCCAGCGGACGGTGGGCAGGATTTCCCGAGCGGCGCTGGTCAGCAGGAGGAAGAGGGACTCGGGCGTGGTGATCAGGATGTCCGGTGGATGGCGCTCCATCTGCTGGCGCTCGCGGGCGGGCGTGTCGCCGGTGCGCACGCCCACGGTGATCGGCGGGATGGTGACGCCAAGCCGGGCCGCCTCCAGCGTCAGGCCGCGCAGCGGCGCCCGCAGGTTTCGATCGACGTCGACCGCCAGCGCCTTCAGCGGCGAGATGTACAGGACGCGGCAGCGGTCCCGGTCGGGCGGGAGGGGTTCCTGGCTGAGGCGGTCCAGACACCAGAAGAAGGCGGCCAGCGTCTTGCCGCTGCCGGTCGGGGCGCACATGAGGGTATGCGCGCCCCCGGCCACGGCCGGCCAGCCGAGCTCTTGCACCTGGGTGGGCGCCGGGAACGCGGCCTGGAACCAGGCTCGGGCTGGGGGCGAAAACAGGTCAACCAGAGGGGGCACTGGTCAAGTGTAGGCAGGGTAAGCTGCCGGTTGGTGAGTCCACTCTTCAAGAAGAGCCACGTGGCTGTCCCGGCGCTGGTGACCGCCGTGGTCGAGGGCCAACGCGACGGAACGTGGAAGGTCACCTTTACCGGGAGTGGCTCGCTGCCGGCGGGTACCAAGGGCCACACCGACATGGACGCGCTGGTGGCGGCGGTGGACAAGCAGATCGTGGCCCTGTATCTGCCGCACCTGGCGCAGGACGGCATGGGCATCCAGTACGCCTGGTATCCGTGGGGTACACCCAAGCCCCCTAAGAAGGGGACGCCCAACGCGCCCACCGAATTCCTGGTTTTTGTGATCGAAACGGGTTTGGGCTACCGGGCGACGCTGGCCGGGGAGCCGGGCCTCTACGGCGTGGCCACCAGTCTGAAGCAGCTGCCGGACGTGATCGCGGCGGCGGTGCACGCTCGCTGGCCCGGTCTCGGAGACCGGCCGCCGCCGGCCATGTTCACCTGGGACCGCACATTGACGCCTCCTGCATCGCAGAACAGGCGATCACAGACTCCATAACCCCTCCACTTCCCCTCTCCGAGGGCGAGGGAAAGTAAGTGCCTCCTCTCGCAAGGAGGAGGGCATTGCATAATTCGTCGGTGATCGAGCCGGTCACGCCTCGAGCTCGTGGCGTTGGGGCATGGGCGCACGCCGGCGTGCCCCTGATCGCCTTCGTGACCCTGGGTCTTCCCGCCGGGGCCGTCGGTGTTGCCTGGCCTGAGATGCGCGCTGCGCTCAATGCGCCCCTCGCCGGCCTCGGCCTCTTGCTCGCGGCAGTAACGATCGGATACTTCCTTGCCAGCGCGACCAGCGGCCCGCTCACCGCACGCCTTGGTACGCCGGTCCTTCTCATCAGCGGCTGCGGCCTGGCCGCCCTCGGTCTGGTTGGTCTCTCTCTGGCAACCCGCTGGTGGATGGTCCCGTTGGTCGGCCTCTTTGCTGGAGGCGGCTCCGGCCTCATCGATGCGACCATCAACGCGTACATCTCGCTGAACCGCGGCGTCCGGTACATGGGATGGTTACACGGGGCGTGGGCGCTGGGCGCCGCGCTAGGCCCGCAAGTGGTTGTCATATCGCTGGCTGCTGGCGGGTCATGGCGTGCCGCGTTTGCCGCTCTCGCGGTTGCGTTTCTCGTGATCGGCCTGGTGGTCGGTGCGCGGCGTGGGGATTGGCTGCATGACCTGACCGGTACATACGCAGCGGCGCAACCGGATTCGCCGTCCCCCGCTTCCCGCCGGGCGTTGCTCTTGCTGATGGGCTTCTTCCTCATCGGCGCGGGGCTTGAGGCCACCGCGGGCGACTGGTCGTACACGCAGCTCACCGCCGGGCGATCCCTCTCGTCAGGCGCGGCCAGCTGGGGCGCATCGTTGTTC
>DASPZT010000147.1:0-4520 GCA_035636135.1 Candidatus Limnocylindria bacterium
TCTACCGGCGTGGTGGCCGGGCTGCCCATGGCGGAGGGCACCACCGTGACCTTGGAGCGCAGGTGGCACGATTCACCCGGGTTGGACGCCTTGACCGTGATGATCACGCTGCCCGTGGTGGACGGGGCATCAACGGCCAGCGGGATGTCGGCGGGAAGGCAGGCAGGCAGGAAGCTCGTCTTGGCTGGCGAGGAGGGCGTCGTCTGGACTACCACGATCGGACCCACGCGGAAGGAGGGCAACTGACTGCGGCCGGCGAACCCGACGGCGATGAGGACCGCGGCAGCCCCAGCGGCAAAGCCGACGGCGAGCGACGACACTGGCCAGTCCCGACGCCACCACGGCCTGGGGGGCGCGCTGCGTCGCGCCATCTCAGCCAGCAACCGTTGGCGGACGCGACCCACGATCTCCGCGTCGCGGGAATCCACCCACGCGGTCTGAAGCCGGGTATCGAGCTCGCGCAGCTTGGGATCGTCGTTATCCACGCGGTCCCTCCTCGCCCTCGCCAAGCTCCGCCCGCAGGCGTTGCGCGGCTCGGAACCAGGCCACCTTCACGGCCTGCTCACTTCGCCCCTGCACCTTCCCGATCTCGCTGTGGGTCATTCCAACCGAGCGCAGCCAAAGGAGCTCCCGGTCAGCACGCGACACCCGCTGGATAGCGCCGGAGAGGACGACCCGGTCGGTGGCCACGGTGGCCGGCGAGGCGGAACGCTGGTCGGGCACGGCATCCGCCAGGGGCACGACCGGGCGCCGCTTGCGGGCGTGGTCAATGGCCAGGTTGCGGGCGATGCGGAATACCCAGCTGCGCGGGGCGACCCCCCGATGCTCGAACCGGGGCCAGGCCTGCCAGGCACGCAGGAACGTTTCCGACATCAGCTCTTCCGCGGCCCCGTAATCGCGGACCGCGGCGTGCAGGTAGCGCAGAACGGGCATCGCCTCCTGGTTGTAGAGTTCGAGGAACGCCTGCTCGAGATCAGCAGATCGATCCGATCCCGAGGTAACACCCACCACCACGGTGGTACAACGAATCAGCCGGCCAAAGGTAACAAGGGGCCGAATCCCTCCCCCAGACGAGTGGCAGCGCGGTCGGAGCGGCTAGCGTCCCACCCGGTCGGGTGGTCGGAAGCGCATCGCGGACCAGGTGTCGTCGATCGCCACCAGGGTCACGCCCACCAGCCTCTTCTTCTCCATCGCCTTCCAGAGCACGTCCCGGTTCAGGTCGGTGCCTGCCCTCGTGCCGCCCTTCGGGTAGCAGACCCAGAGCACCCCATTTGGCTCGACCCGCTTAAAGAGCTTCGGATCCAGCTTCCGCAGGTCGGCGGTATCCCTCACGAACACCTGGAGAACGTCGACGGAGGCGCTGGTGGACTCCACCAGGCCAGCGCCGTCCGGCAGTGGGTGGAGGCGATCGAGATAGCCGGCCGGTGGATTGACCAGGCCGATTCGATGGCCGGCCTTGATCAGCAGCTTCCGCGCAACGTCACTCACGAAGCCAGGATCGAATCACGAAGCTGGCGGCCGACCGGCACCACAGGCGGCGGCGTGGACCACGGAAAGTTGATCCAGCGATCGGTGCGGCCCCAGACATATTCGCACTTGACCATGGAGCGTGACTTTTCGTAGATCACGGCGCAGCGCACATCCGCCACGTGTTCGGTGCAGAAGTCCTTGACCAGCTTCAGGGTGGCGCCGGTGTCGGCCACGTCGTCGGCGACCAGGACCCGGGCACCGGCCAGATCGACGGCGTTGAGCAGGGGCGGAAGCATCACCGGGAACTCGAGCCGCTCGTCCACCCCGGTGTAGAACTCGATGTTCATGGTGAACACGTTCTTGACGTCGAGCGCGTAGGCAATGGCGGCTGCTGGCAGCAACCCACCGCGGGCGACGCCCAAGATGATGGTGGGCTGGTAGCCGCTGTCGGCGACCTGCTGGGCCAGGGCACGATTGGCTTCGCCGAATCGCTCCCAGGTCAAGACCTCACGCCCTTCAGCTGAGGTGTGTGCGCCTACTCCTTCGGGATCGATTGCCGAAGCATAGCTCTTCGGGATTGCGATCAATGCTGTAACCAGCGACGACCGGGCACGTTGTGAATACCATCAGTACGATGAGGCACCGACTCGTCATTTGCGTGTTCCTGGCTGTGCTGGTGACCGCCTGCGCCGCCCCAGCAAGCTCTGGATCGACTGGTTCGGCCGGCCTCCAGCGCTACGACGACGGCACTGTCGCGTTTTCCTACCCGGCTTCTTGGCGCCCTCAGACCTTCGACGTACAGTCGAGTTTCAGTCGACTCGTGACCTACTTGAGTCCGTCGATCCTTCAGGACCCGTGCATCCGAACCCGTGGGACTGGTCCTGGAGACCCAACGCTCTCGATTAGCTGCAGTCTCTTCCCGAAGATGAATCTCCCGGAAGGCGGGGTTGTTATTGCCTGGTGGGCTAAGGGCTTTCCGGGCTGGTCGCTGGACAAAGCGAAGGGTGACGCCTTCGCGGTCGGCGGTCATCGAGCGAAGCTCCGGAGTGACCGGCCTGGCGATTGTGGCCAGATCGGCGCCGACGAGACAATGACCGCCAGGACTGCCAGGGACGCCGCCGCCAACTGGTTTGAAATGAATGCCTGCCTCCGCGGACCGGGCCTTCAAGCCGAGGAAGCACAGGTGCGAGCCATGCTGGCCTCCACCACGTTCGCCATCTTCGGTGACCGGATTGAGCGGTCCGGCCCGTGGGTAACCACCGGCCGCATGCTGGAGCCGCGCGCCCTCCACACAGCCACGCTCCTTCGGGATGGACGGCTCCTGGTCGTCGGCGGTGTCGGCCCATCTGGAGGCGGCACCGCGCTGGCGGCAGCGGAGCTCTACCATCCCGCTGCGCAGTCCTGGTCGCCGGCGGGCGTTATGTCGACCGGGCGTACCGGCCATACGGCTACCTTCCTACTCGACGGACGCGTTCTGGTCGCTGGAGGAGTCAGCCGGGAGACCGGCGGCAACCCGCTTGCGAGCACGGAATTCTACGATCCCGTCACCAATACGTGGTCGACCGGACCGCCTATGCTGGCCCCTCGAGGCGGCCACACCGCGACGTTGCTTCCAGACGGGAGAGTCCTGGCGGTCGGTGGGGGCGCCACCGTGGCGGAACTGTTCGACCCGAGGACGAACCGATGGTCGTCGGCACCATCGCCGCCCTTAGCAGGTCTCGCGGGCTTCGGCCAAACTGCTACCGCCCTCGCTACAGGCAAAATCCTCTTTGCCCCCGGCTTCACCAACGATGGAATGCCTGCCGGAAAAGGTTCGCTTTACGACCCCGCATCAGACATCTGATCAGATGCTGCGCCGATGAACTGGGGACAGACATCGGCCACTGGCGCGGCAAGACTATCCAACGGGAAGGTCCTCGTCGTTGGGATGTCAGCCGCCGGAATCATTGTGTCGACCGCCGAGCTTTACGATCCGATATCTGATTCGTGGACCGCGGCCTGGAGCGACCGTCCGAACGGGCGCTTCAACTTCTGGGCGGTCGTCGCCCTTGCCGGAGCAGACGCCCTGGCGCTGCCAGCGGCGGACAGTACTACCGGCGCCCTCGCTGCTCAGCTCTACAACGCCGCGACCAATTCATGGACTCCGGCTGGCGTTCTGGTGCATCCTCTCTACTACGGCTTCACCGCGACCCGCCTGGCCGACGGCACCGTGCTCGTGGTCGGCTTGACCCGAGATGGCCTCGGCGATGTCGAGCTGTACAAGCCCGAAGGTTAGATAGGCCTCAGTCGGTTTAGGGGTTCCGTTCTTAGCGTCAGGCTGCGTCGTCGGCTGTGGCAGCCATCTCGCCAGCGGCCGGCTGGAGGCGGCGCGAGCGCAAGGGAACGTCGGGCAGGAGGAGCGAGGCTACCAGGGCCAGAGCGATCAGCACGATGGCGATTAGGAAAAGGTCGTGCAGAGTCAGCGCCAAGGCTGTCCGAATGGCGTGGATCACCTGGTCGAACACGGGGACCATCTGGGGCGGCAACTTTGCCTTGGCGGCCGCGATCGCGGCAGGGTTAAGGAGCGAGTTCGCATTACTGGCCGACGCGCCGGCGGGGACCTTGAATCCCGGCGGAAGACTCACTTTTCCAACCTGCTCGCTGATCGCTCCGGGCAAACGCTGGGCCAGAATCGTCCCCAGGATCGCGGCACTCACCGTACCGCCGACATTCCGCCAGAACTGGATCTGGCTGGTGCCGACGCCCAGGTACCGGTGCGAAAGTCCGCTTTGCACCGCGTTGATGTAGAGCGGGAAGGTCAGCCCGACGCCCAGCCCGACCACGATGATGGCCAGGGTGATGGTGGCCTGCGTCGTGGCGACCGTGGTCTGGGCCATCAGGTAGATGCCCACCATCATGAGGACCAGCCCGACGGTCCCCAGGTAGTGATAGCGCTTGATCCTGGTCATCAGCTGGCCGGACAGGATGCTGGCCACGATCAGGCCGCCCATCATCGGCGTGAGTAGCAGGCCGGAGTTGGTCACGCTCACCCCCAGAACGCCCTGCAGTTC
>DASPZT010000148.1:0-3845 GCA_035636135.1 Candidatus Limnocylindria bacterium
CTTTGCCGGTCAGCCCGATCCCTACCGCTACCACCGACTCTCCCAGCGCGATGAGGACGACCAGGCCATGGCGCTCCACGAAATGGGCCGGCTGAATCCGGAAGTCCTCGATGTGGCTCAGGAATGGGGTGGTGGCCTGCAGCCCGAAGGCAAGCCCCCACAGGACGTACTGACCGATGCCACCGAGAAATCCGCCGGCGAGCACCAGCAGCGCCGACGCCAGGTTGAATCGGGCGAGCCGAAAGACGGCTTGCACCGTGGCCGGGACGCCGGACCGGGTGAACAGGCCGGCATGCACGATGGTCACGACCAGGTAGCCGAGGCCGAAGGTCAGGCCGGCCCCACTGAAGGCGCGGGGAATGGAAAGCGCGATCAGCAGGAAGCCCGCCATACCCACCATCAGCAATAGCCGGCGGTCGGCTCGATCGGGCCGGACGGCATTGGTCAGCCAGGCGTAGCCGCCGTACATCCACCAGATCACGCCCAGCATCAAGACCACCGACAGGACCCCGGGCACGGTCGGCACGTGAACGAGCACCGCCGTTAGCTGCGTAATAGTGAAGACGAAGACCAGGTCGAAGAACAGCTCGACAGTCGAGACGCTGGCGGTTTCCGTTGCCGTGGCTTCCGCCGGCGCCTCCTTCGGCCGATCGGCTGAGCGGGCGGGGTCGGTCAACGCCGCTGTAGGAACATCCAGCGGTGGCCCTCAAGGTCTTCCGCCCGATAGCGATGGCCGTAGTCGTCGGCCTCGGGCTCGGACAGAATTCGGGTACCGGCGCGTTTCGCCCGCTCGTAATGCGCGCCCACGTCGGCCACGTAGACCAGGACCCCATCGATGACCCACGGCACGGCGGACCACTTTCGGGCCCGCTCACACGTTTCCCGATGGTGCCTGGGGCTTTCATAGTCCGTCGTCGGGCTAGCCAGCATGATGAGGCCCTCCTCCGTTTCCATCTCGCCGTGGCTGAGTCGCCGGTCCTTGTCGGTCATGCGCGTCCGCTCTCGAAAGCCGAAAGCCACGGCCAGCCACTCTAGCGCCGCGATGCCGTCCTCGTAGGCAATCATGGGGATGACCCCCGGATAGATGGGCGCCGCGTCGCGCTCCACCCGAGCGTCGCTGGTGTCGGTGCTGGTCTTCATGGGCCCACGATACCCGGCTCGGGAGTGCTCAGGCAGCCGCGCTCTGCGATTTTCCCTGGCTGGCCTCACCCAGGATCTGCAGGAGGGCCTCGACCACGCTCCCGTCCAGCCGCGTGCCACATTCCTCGCGCAAGATAGTGATCGATTCCTGTCGGGTGCGGGCCTTGCGATAGGGCCGGTCGGAGATCAGCACGTCGTAGGTATCGGCGACCGCCACGATCCGGGCTTCGATCGGGATCTCGGTGCCATGCAGCCCCCGCGGATATCCGCTGCCATCAATCCGTTCGTGGTGGGCGGCGACGATCTCGGACTCTTGCTGGAGGGTCGGAAGCCCGTGCAGGATCTCGACGCCCAGCTCGGGGTGGCGCTTGATGGTGACCCACTCGGCGGCGTCCAGCGGGCCGGGTTTGTTGAGCACGGCATCGGGAATGCCGATCTTGCCGACGTCATGGAGCATGCCAGCCCGGGCCAGGACCCGCAGCCGGTTGGTGGGCAGACCGAGCTTGCGGCCGATAGCAACCGCGAGCTCCGCCACCCGCATGTTGTGACCCTTGGTGTTTTCGTCCCGGGCTTCGATGGCCGCCACCAGGCCCGCGATCGTTTCCGCGTGGTCCAACTCGGCGCCTACCTTCACCTGCAGTTCCAGGGTGTGTTCGAGAATGGAGCGCAGCGATTGACCGTGCGCCCGTTGCAGGTTCAGCACCCAGACGGCCAGCCCCACCGCCACCAGCATGCTGACGTGGTATTGCCACCAGGCCAGCGTCCAGGCCTTCCCCAGGACCATCTCGACCTGCGCCTCGACCAGCAAGAGGAAGACGATGGCGAGCATCGCCTGCAACGGAATCCGGCTAACAAAGAAGGCGCCGGCCTGCCGGACGGCGGCGAAGATCAGCAGGGCGCAGGTGACCGATGCCAGAACGTAGGAGTACGGCTTGGTCCCGAAGGGGAGCTCCGCCAGCAGCTGGGTGCCGGCCACGGCCAGGGCCATGTACAGGCCGAGGGCGGTGGCCAGCGCGACGATCAGCCAGCCGGCCGGGAAGAACGGGAGCCGGCGCTCGAACGTCGCGGTCAGACCGGTGTAGCTGGCGGCGAACAAGAGGGCCGGCACGAAGAGGCTGAGATAGGCGGAGATGCCTTTGACGGCAGCCGCATATCCCGCAGCTTGGCCGGTCTTCAGGATGCCCGGGGTGGTGATGCCATGTACGGCGAAGATCCCGCCCATGGCCATGAAGCCCAGAGCCAGGAAGAGGACCCGGTACTGGGCGATCTGGACCGCGGCGATGGCCAGCATCAGGGCCAGGGCGAAGGCCAGGGCCGAGACCACCGTCACGATGGCGAAGTGCTGGTAGGGGACGTCGAAGCTGGGATCTGACGCGGGATGCGCGAGCAGCCAGGCGAAGACCACGCCCGCCAGGAGGAGGGTACCCGCTCCGCCGACCGTCAGGCCACGAACGCCCTTGGCGACGGACGCCACCGGGGCGACCATGAAGGCCGTAACGGCATGCCTAGACAAAGCTTTCCTAGGCGGCTACTGGCAGGCCGCGTATCCTATCGCCCGTGAGCGAGCTGCCTGAGCACGTCAGACGCAACCGCAGAGCGTGGGATCGATGGGCCGCTGAGCATGAGGAGTCTGGGCGGCGCGCCTGGACCCAGGCCGAACCGAGCTGGGGCATCTGGGGCGTGCCGGAATCGGCCCTGCGGGTGCTGCCGGACGATCTCCAGGGTCGGGACACCATCGAGCTCGGTTGCGGGACCGGCTACGTCTCGGCATGGATGGCACGCCGCGGCGCACGCCCGGTGGGCATCGACAATTCCGAGAATCAGCTGGCGACCGCGCGACGTTACCAGCGCGAGTTCGGGATCGAGTTTCCACTCATTCATGGCAACGCCGAGACCGCGCCCCTGCCCAGCGAGAGCTTCGACCTCGCCATCTCGGAGTACGGCGCCAGCATCTGGTGCGACCCGTACAAATGGATTCCCGAGGCCGCGCGCCTACTGCGGCCCGGCGGCGAGCTTATCTTCCTGGTCAACTCCGCGCTCTTCATGCTCTTCGCGCCGGAGGAGGACGGAGTCGCCGCCGGTGAGCAGCTCCTGCGGTCGTACTTCGGCATGCATCGGTTCGAATGGCCAGACGACGAGTCAGTGGAGTTCCACCTCGGCCATGGAGAAATGATTCAACTCCTGCGCGACTGCGGCTTTGATGTGGAGCGGCTCATCGAGGTCAGGCCGCCGGAAGGTTCCACGACTCGGTATCCGTTTGTCACGCTCGAGTGGGCGCGGCGCTGGCCTTGCGAGGAGATCTGGAAGGCGCGAAAGGCGCTGTCACGCGCTGGCGAGAAATTACCCCCAGGCGGAATCGAACCGCCGTTTCAGCCTTGAAAGGGCCGCGTCCTGGCCGCTAGACGATGGGGGCTCGGGCGCCCGTCCATGCTAACAACCCGGGTTTACCCGGGAGTTAATCCTCGCCAGCACTTCCGGTGGGCCGTGAGGAAGGCACCCTTGGTACTAGGGAGCGCCGAGTCCCTCAGCCGCTGCAGCTGTACGCCTCAAGCCGTGGACAAGTCGAGTCCATGGGCGCGGTCGGACGATCACTAAGAGGCCTACCACCAGGAGCGGAAGACTGGGGAGGTATGGACTCGAGCGCGGCACCGATGGGCTCCCCGTGTTGGGCAGGGTGCGAGGCACGAGAGTAGAGGTCATCGGAG
>DASPZT010000149.1:0-4547 GCA_035636135.1 Candidatus Limnocylindria bacterium
CGCATACGCCACCGGGAAAGGACTCAGCGTGGTCTATTTCGACTCGTTTCCGGGAGGGACCAATGACCTCCGGCGAGAGCTGGAGGCAATCGCCGCGGCCGCGCCCGACCTGGTGCTCGAGGTGGGCGGGCAGTCTGACACGGTGGTCACCATGGAAGAGGCCCCCGAGCTCAACGTGCATCCGGCGCTGTTCGCGTTCACCAGCGGGCCGGACGACCCGGGGTTCCTCTCGGAGCTGAAGCAAGCAGCCGAGTATGTGTACGGCTCAACCCAGTGGGCGGCGGGTGCTCGCCTCCCGATCGGGTATTTCCTGGACGGCAAGGCATACGCGGCGCAGTACCTCGCGGCCTACGGCCACCGTCCGGACGCGTATAGCGCGGCCGCCACGGCAGGCTGCCTGGCTCTGGGGGTAGCGATGGAGCACGCCGGAAGCACTGAGCCGCAGGCGGTGCGCTCGGCACTGGCCACCCTCGACCTCCGGACGTTTTACGGCGAGATCCGCTTCGACGGCCGCGGGCTCAACGTCTTCAAGCCTATGGAGGTGCTCCAGGTCCAGGATGGCGTGGCGGTGGTCGTCTGGCCGCCGGCCGCCGCGACTAAGCGGCCGCGTTATCCGATGCCGGGGTGGGACCGGCCCAGAGATCAGCGCTAACAGACACCCCCTCCGGGCCTCCCTATGAGGGGGAGGAGAGTTCATCGAGACCCCCTCCCCCGACCCTCCCCGCAAGGGGGAGGGAGAACCGTGAAAGCTCAACAAGACCCCTCCCCGACCCTCCTTCGGAAGGGGGAGGGAAAGCGTTAGGTTTTCTCTGTTGCGAGCAGTTGCGCGAGATGCGCGAGCAGCCGCACGGCTGATCCGGTCGGCCCCTTAGGGATGGCCTTCAGTTCGCTGGCGTCCTGCCAGGCGCTGCCGGCGATGTCCAGGTGCACCCAGGGTCGGCCGTCGACGAACTCCCGCAGGAACAGCGCCGCGGTAGTGGCGCCGGCCCATAGGACCGCCGTGTTCTTGATGTCCGCGATGTCGCTGTCGATCAACCCGTCGTAGTCTGCCCAGGTGGGCATCTCCCAGACCCGTTCACCGGCCAGGTCCGCCGCCCGGCGGACCAGCCCCATCAGCTGGTTGTTGTTGGTGAACGCGCCCATAGCCACCGGCCCGAGCGAGCGGGCAATCGACCCGGTCAGAGTGGCCACGTCCACGATCTGCGTCGCACCCTCCTTGACCGCGTAGGTGATGCCGTCCGCCAGGATCAGGCGTCCCTCGGCGTCGGTGTTGATGATTTCGATGGTCTTCCCGTTTGACGCGGTGACCACATCACCCGGCCTGGTCGCCTTGCCGGAGGGCATGTTCTCCGTGGTCGGCACGATGGCGATGACATTGATCGCGGGTTTCAGCTCGGCAATGGCCCGCATGGCGCCCACCACGGCCGCGCCGCCGCCCATGTCCGATTTCATGTATTCCATGTGGTCCGCCGGCTTGAGCGAGATCCCGCCGCTGTCGAACGTGATCCCCTTGCCCACCAGGGCCAGCGTGGGCCCGCCGGGCTTGCCGCCGCGGTAGCGGAGCACGATCATTTTGGCCGGTTCGTCCGATCCTTTGGCCACCGCCAGCAGCGCGCCCATCTGCAACCGCCGCATGTCCTCCATCTCCAGCACCTGCAGCTCGAGCCCGCTCCCCTTGGTGAAGTCGCGCACCTTCTCCACGAAGACGCTCGGGGTGAAGGCGTTCGCCGGAAGGTTCACCCACTCCCGCACCTGGTTGGTGGCATTGGCCAGGGTCAGCCCGGCGGCCACCGCCTCGGCGGCGCCGCGTTCGGAGTCAAGGCCGACGATCGTGATGTCCTCGATATCGACCTGCGGTTCGTCGGAGCGTGTGCGTAGCGACCGCTGCTCAAAGTTGCCCAGCGCGACCCCCTCGGTCAGCGTGCGCGCGACGTCTGCCGCACCCCAACGCTGGAGGGCCGCCGCCGGCACCAGGACGGCCAGCCGGCGATTCCCCTTCTTGCGCAGGAATCGGGCCCCCGCCTGGACGGCATTGCGCACCCGCACCGGGTCCAGTGCCTCAGCCTTGCCCAGGCCGAGCAGCAGGGTCCAGGTGCTCGGCAGCTTCCCGAGATTCCGAAGATAGACCTGGTCCATGAGCTTCCCCGTGAACTGGCGATCGCGGACAACCTCATGGATGGCGCCCCCCAGCTTCTGATCGAGCCCCGCCACCTCGGCCGGCAGCGTTTGCTCTCCTTCGAGCAGCAGGACCATCAGCGCATCGGCCTGGACACTCTCGGGCGCCGCTTTCAGTACTTGAGCCTGCATTGACCCTCCATTTATTCCGGGACGGAGGTCCTGCCCGCTCGCTTGCGAGCCTGCCGCTCCTGGAAACGCTGCCGCATGCGCTCCAGGTCGGCCTCCGTCCAGCGGTTCCGCCCCAGCTTGTCCTGGCGGCTGGCTTCGCCGATCCCCAGGCGGATCCACGTGGCGATGGTCGCCGGTGACACGCCCAGCTTCTCGGCCGCCTCCTTGATCGAGTACAGGCGCTCCGCCATGGCCCGGATATATTAGGCCAATGGAATCCCTGCGAGCCCCGGTGCGTTGCCCACGCTGCAACGGACAGCCGTCATGGAAGGAAGTCCGCGACCCCACTCGAGGGGTCGAGACCCTGGGCAAGCTGGGAACCCATCCCCTGGTGGGCTGGAGCTGCAACCTCTGCGGCTACTTCCTGGCGGTCTCGCAGTACGAGAGTTAACCGGCTCCGGACCTACCGGATGGTCCGGGCGATCTCCGGGTCCAGACCCGGATACTTGGCCAGTTCGGCCACCCGCTCCTGTTTGAGGCGCTGGACGAAGGCCCGGTACTCCTCCGCCCGCCCGGTCCGCTCGTACAGGCGCCGCGGCTGGAGGAGCTCGATGTCGTCGATCCCGGGCACGCCCTCCGCCACGTCGTAGCCGAAGTCCGGGTCGCGCGTCCAGCTGATCGTGCCCTCGGCCACCGCCTTCACGATAGCCCCGGAGTCTTCGATGGTCACTTTCTTACTGCTCGGCTCGGCCTCGGCGCCCCCCGCCCGCCCGGTGTTCATCAGGTAGACCTCGAACGGCCGCGCCGCCCGCAACTCCAGAAAGCGGTTGCCCTGCTGCTCGTGGCGCAGTGGGAAGAACGGGTTGGTGCCCGGCACCCGTAGGGCCTTTCCCATCTCGTCCTTGCCGCCGGCCGAGGTCCCCTGAGTTTCGCCAAGCATGAAATAGGCGGCCGCCTGTTCGGCACTGAGCCTGGCCACGGCGGGGATGATGTTCTCGTTGCGGTTCAGGATCAGCAGCACGTCGGCCGGCCCGATGTTCCGCGCATCTTCGTACCAGCCGAGGTCGTCCATCTCAAAGACGGCGCGCCCATTCTGCGTATAGCTGGTATCAAAGAAGTCCACCGGCCCGCCGTCCACTTTCTGGGACACGTTCTCCAGATACGCGTGCGGCTTGGTGACCGCCCCGTAAATGGTGGGCTCGTGCTTGGGGTCCAGGGCGAAGGTCTTGGCGAAGCAACCGTTCTCGCTGGCGTAGATGATGCCGCCGGGCATGAGCGCCACAAAGTCGTCCTGGACCGGCTTGGAGTCGTTCTGGGTGGTGAAGGTGGTGGTCGTCTTGCCCGTGCCGGACAGGCCCACGATCAAGAACACGCGCTGGCCGCGGGGGGTGGGTACGACCTTGCAGCCGGCGTGGAGCGCCAGGCCGCCCAGGTCGTAAACCTTCTTGTTCCACATCCGGAGGCCGCCCTTCTTGGATTCGCCGAAGTAGTCGGAGTTCAGCACCCGGGTAATCCCCGCCTCCAGGTCGACGAAGATCCCCCGGTCATTGGGATAGCCGGGGGCGGGCAAATTCGGCGTGTAGATGATCGTGATCTCGGGCTCTTGGGCGCCGTTTGCGCGGGGGTAGTACAGCATGCGCTGCATGCCGGCGACGTTGGCGTTGCGCGCCTCGATGATCAGCCGGGCGGGGGTGGTGAACCCGGGGGCGTTCCCGATGAGGCCGTCCACCAGCACCATCTCCTGGTCGTGGATATAGGCATCCTGGATGCGGGCCCACTTCTCCCCTTCCGCGCGGCTTACCGCTTGCATCGTGTGCTCCTGGGGCCGGTTGGTCACCACGTAGGTACTCCGTGTGCTGCGCGAATCGACCCGGGTGTGCACGTTGTAGTTGTCGAAGATGGTGCGGCGGGCATTGGGCATCCGGGCAGTCAGCTCGCGCAGGGTGCCAGCCGACGGGTTCTCGATGAGGCGGCGCGCCTCGGGCACCGTGCCCTTCCGGATCTCAATCGTCATGGATCAAGAATACAGAGGCAGGCTCAGCCCGGATCCACCGATCGGACGACGCAGATTGGGATGCGGGACGAGATGAGCGGAAGGAGGCGACGAGCACGCGAGGGCGCGCACCCGTCGGTGCGTAACCGAGCGCGCGCAGGAGACGACACACCGATCGCTCGTCCCGCGCCCAAGATGCGAGTTCGACTCGGTGGATTCGGGCTTATAGGGCCATCACGCCGAGCAGCTCCTTGACGCTCTCCGCCGA
>DASPZT010000150.1:0-8724 GCA_035636135.1 Candidatus Limnocylindria bacterium
AAATCGCTCGGGCCACCAGGCGGCCGGCCAGCGACCGCTGGACCTTCTCGCTCTCCAGCGCTCGGGCGTGGGCGCGCGCCTGGTCGACGCCGGCTGGGACCGGGATCCGGTCGCGGACCTTGCCGTCGACCTCGACCACCAGCAGGACCGTGTCTCGCTTGAGCAGGGCCTGGTCGACCTCGGGCCAAGCAGCAAAGGCCACCAGGCCCTTCTGACCCTGGCGTGCCCAGAGCTCTTCCGCCAGGTGGGGGGCAAACGGCGCCAGCAGGCGGGTGAGATCGCGCGCCACGCCGTCCCAGGCAGCATCGCGGACACCGCCCGACTGGAGGTAGCTCTGCATGGTGTTGGCCAGCTCCATCAGGGCGGACATGGCGGTGTTGAAGTGGAAGCCCTCCACGTCGCGAGTGACCTTGTCGATCACCTCGTGCAGTTTTCGGATGAGGTCCGCCGAGGACACTGGGGCCAGGTCCGGGCGCGGCTCGATGCTGTCGCCGACGACCAGGCGCCAAACACGGTGCAGGAACTTGGCGACCCCCTCCACCCCCCGGTCGTTCCATTCCGCATCCAGCTCGGGCGGCCCGATGAACAGCTCATAGATCCGGCCGGTATCGGCCCCATAGGCTTCGACGATGTAGTTCGGCTCAACGCCGTTGCCCTTCGACTTGGACATGGCGGACCCGAAGCGGAGGAGCATCCCCTGCGAAAAGAGGGCAGCGAAGGGCTCGTCCACCGAGACCATGCCGGCGTCGAACAGCACCTTCATGAAAAACCGGGCGTAGAGCAGGTGGAGGATGGCGTGCTCGATGCCCCCCGTGTACTGGTCGACCGGCATCCAGTAGTCGACCTTGCGCTTGTCGAAAGGCTGCGTGTCGTCCGGCCCGGTCGCCATCCGCAGGAAGTACCAGGAGGAGTCGACGAAGGTGTCCATGGTGTCGGTCTCGCGCTTGGCGGGCTTGCCGCACCGGGGACAAATGGTGTCGACGAACTCGGGCATGTGCATCAACGGGTTCTGGCCGTCCGATCGGAACTGGACGAAGGGGGGCAGCTCGATGGGCAGGTCGGCTTCGGGGACCGGCACGATGCCGTGGTCCGGGCAGTAGACGATCGGGATGGGCGTTCCCCAGTAGCGCTGCCGCGAGATCAGCCAGTCGCGCAACCGGTAGGTGACGGTGGGCGTGCCGAGGCCGCGGCGCTCGGCCTCCGCGGTGATCCGGGCTAGGGCCTCCGCGCTCGGCAGACCGCTGTACGGCCCGGAGTTGACGGCGTAGCCCTCGGCCAGACCCAGTTCCATGGCCCCCTGGGGAACGCCGATCGGTTCCGGCCTGGCGCTGACGACTTCCCGGATCGGGAGCCCATGCTGGGTGGCGAAGTGAAAGTCGCGGGCGTCGTTGCCCGGCACGCCCATGATGGCCCCCGTGCCATAGGTGGCCAGGACGTAATCGGCCACCCAGATGGGGACCCGCTCGTTGGTAAAGGGATTGCGGGCGTAGGCGCCGGTGAAGACGCCGGTCTTCTCGTGCTCGGTGGACAGGCGCTCGACTTCGGTCTCCGTCCGGGTTTTCTCCAGGTAGCCGTCCACGGCGGCGCGCTGGGCGGGGGTGGTGATGGCCGGGACCAGGGGATGCTCCGGCGCCAGCACCATGAAGGTCACGCCGTAGATGGTGTCCAGCCGGGTGGTGAAGACGCGGATCGGCGGGTGGTCGCCCTCCACCGGGAAGTCGAATTCGGCCCCCTCGCTGCGGCCGATCCAGTTGGTCTGCATGACCTTGACCCGCTCCGGCCACCGGTCGAGGCGCTTGAGTCCCTCCAGCAACCGGTCGGCATAGGCGGTGATCTTGAAGAACCACTGCTCCAGGTCGCGCTTGGTGGGCGGCGTGCCGCACCGCCAGCACCGCCCGTTGACGATCTGCTCGTTGGCGAGGACGGTGTTGTCTTTCGGGCACCAGTTCACTGGCGCAAGTTTCTTGTAGGCCAGGCCGCGTTCGAAGAACTTGAGGAAGAGCCACTGGTTCCACCGGTAGTAGTCCGGGTTGCAGGTGGTGACCTCGCGCTCCCAGGCGTACATGACGCCCATGATGTTGAGCTCGCCCTTGGAGATCTCGATGTTCTGCTCCGTCGAGATCCGCGGCGGGATGCCGCTCTGGATGGCCGCGTTCTCGGCGGGCAGCCCGAACGCGTCCCAGCCAAACGGGTTCAGCACGTTGAAGCCCCGCATGACCTTGTAGCGGGCGAAGGCGTCGCCGAAAACGTAGTTCCGGAAGTGCCCCATGTGCAGCGGGCCCGACGGGTAGGGGAACATAACCAGGTTGAAGAACTTGGGCTTGCTGGGATCTTCGGTGACCCGGAAGAGACCGGCCTTGTGCCAGGCGGCGCGCCACCGCGGCTCGATTGCCTGCGGATCGTAGGTGGGGATAGCGGTGTTGGCCATATGTCAGGGGGAATGTTGTGGAGCCGAGCGGATTCGAACCGCTGACCTATTGCATGCCATGCAATCGCGCTCCCAGCTGCGCCACGGCCCCACGCTCGCGAAGTGAGGAACCAGTGTAGCAAGTCGTCCCTAAGGTCCTCCCCGTGCGGGCGGAAGGTAGGGTGGGGGTGTTTCCAGCATGGCCGCTTACCCCTTCAGTTTAACACAATACTGTAGTAGTGTCTGAGCAAGCATCGGGCGGCCGACCCTATGATGTGACGGCCGTGACTCAACCGTTGTGGGCTCCCTGGCGCATGACGTTCATCGGCGCGCCGCGCCCCCCGGGGTGCTTCCTGTGCGAGGCTGGCCAGGCGGCGCCGAGCGAGGACGCCACCCTCCTGGTGGTGGCGCGGGAAGCCTACGCCTTCGCCCTGCTCAACCGGTATCCGTACAACACCGGCCACCTGATGGTGGCGCCCTATCAGCACACGGGCGATCTGGCGAATCTCTCCAGCCAGGTGGCGGCGGCGGTCACCACCCTGAGCCAGCGGGCGCTGCGCGTTCTGTCGGCGGCCCTGGCGCCGGAGGGCTACAACCTGGGGTTCAACCTCGGCCAGGTGGCCGGCGCCGGCGTGGCCGACCACCTGCACCAGCATGTGGTCCCCCGCTGGAGCGGCGACACCAACTACATGCCGGTGCTGGCTGAGGTCAAGGTCCTCCCCGAGCACATCGACGCCACCTACGTAAAACTCCGTGCCGTGTTCGACCAAATGGCGTGAGTCCAACACGCTCGCCGTAACCGGGCCCGCAACCGCTCCCCTTCAGGCTGAACCTCCGGATGGACCGCCTGCCACGTGTAATCGGCCGGATGGCCGACAGAACGGCGCTGACCAGCCCGTACTGTCATCGATGGATGGATCGGCGTACACGCCTGCCCCGCACGGCCGGTCAGGCTGTGATCGAGTATGCCTTTCTCCTGATCATCCTGGCCACCATTACGATCGGCGTAGTCTTTCTGGCCGGCGAACAGGTGGGGGTGGCCTTCAACGATGTCAGCTATGACCTCGGCCATGCCAGCGATCCCGCCCCCGCGACCCTAGCCCCGCACGCCTGCCCCGATGGAACGATCGCGGTCGTTCGTCATACCAAGTGGCGCTGCAAGAACGAGTGAGAACCTGATGAGCCAGACCCAACCGACCACCCGCCCGCGTTTTGGCTCCCGGCTGCTCGGCAACCGGGGAATCTGGAAGGAGGCCATCTTCGTGACCGCCTTCCTCACCTACCTCTGTTCATTCCTGTTCTTCGGACTGGCCGCGGCCGAGACCGCCCAAAACGGCGCGAGCCTAACCGGAATCATCGACCTGGTGGCCGCTATCTACTTCCTGCTCCAGGTCATCTTCCTCTTCGTGCTGGCCTGGTTCGTGGAGCGCCGCCGGCAGATCCAGTCGATCGATTTCCCGGACCGCCGCCAGGAGCGCTAGCCGACCCGCTGCGCTAAGGCAGGCGCTCGATGATGGTCGCGATCCCCATGCCATAGCCGATGCACATGGTCGACAGGCCGTAGCGCGCCTCCTGGCGCTCGAGCTCATGCAGCAGGGTCGTGATCAGCCTGGCCCCACTGGCGCCCAGCGGATGGCCCAGCGCGATGGCGCCGCCGTTGTAGTTGACCTTCTCCATGTCGGCGCCGGTCTCGTGCTGCCAGGCCAGCACCACCGGGGCAAAGGCCTCGTTCACCTCGAACAGGTCGATGTCTTTCAGCGCCAGCCCGGCCTTCTTCAAGACCTTGGCCGTGGCCGGGATGGGCCCGGTCAGCATGATGGTCGGCTCAGATCCGACGATGGCCTGCGCCACAATCCGCGCCCGCGCACGGAGCCCCAGCTCCCGCGCCTTGTCGGCCGTCATCACCAGGACGGCGGCCGCCCCGTCCGAGATCTGGCTTGAGTTGCCGGCGGTCACCACGCCATCCTCCTGGAAGGGCGGCTTCAGCTGGGCCATCTTCTCCAGGGAGGGCGGGATACGCACGCCCTCGTCGGTATCGAAGGCGTAGCTGGTCCCGTTCTGCTTGACCTCGACGGGGAAGATCTCACGGGTGAACCGGCCTTCCTGGATCGCCTGGCCCGCCTTGCGGTGGCTCTGAAACGAAAATTCGTCGAGCTGCTGGCGGCTGAATCCCCATTTCTTGGCGATCATCTCCGCCGAGTTGCCCTGCGGGATGATCTCATACAGGTCCATCAGCTTCGGACTCACTGGGCCTTCGCCCGGGCCGAACGCATCCGAGCCCATGGGGACTCGGGTCATACTCTCCACGCCGCCGCCGATCACGATGTCCTGGGCGCCGGAGAGGACGCCTTGGGCAGCGAAGTTGACGGCCTGCTGGCCGGACCCACAGAAGCGGTTCACGGTTGTCCCGGGCACCTCGATAGGGAAGCCAGCGATCAGGGCAGCCGCCCGGGCGAGGTTCATCCCCTGTTCGCCGGTCTGGGTGACGCACCCGACGATCACGTCATCGATCCGATCCCCAGTGATGCCGGCACGGCGGACCACTTCCTGCAGGGTCAACGCCATCAGATCGTCCGGACGGACCGGGCTCAGTTTTCCGCCCCGACGACCGATCGCCGTCCGAACCGCTTCAACAATGACAGCTTCAGGCATGATGCTCGCCTCCCCAATTGTAAACCCGCTGGAGTCCCAAAGCCTTCCATGTACAATACGCAGCGTTCGTCCGCTCAGTAGCCAGCATCAGGAGTCTCATTGGGTTCGGTCGTCAAGAAGCGCCGGAAGAAAATGCGCAAGCACAAGCACAAGAAGATGCTGAAAGCTACCCGTTGGCAGCGGCGGACGAAGTAACGAGCGCGACCTGCAGCTTCGACACGATCAATTGGCGCAGGAGCGGCTCCCCCACCTCACCGGGCACTCGGCCCACGATGATCCCGCGCCCGTCCACCAGCACGATGGCCGGCGGGCCATCTATCTCGTAGGTCGCCGCCGCTCGCCCGGCATCGTCGTACAGGCTCGGGTAGGAGACGCCAAACTCCTGCACGAAGGCGCGCGCCAGGGCCCGGTCGTGGTCCAGCATGTCGACCCCTACCACAGCGACCCCCTGGGGCGCGTAGTCGGCGGCGATCCGGTTCAGGGTGGGCTGCTCCTTGCGACACGGCCCGCACCAGGCGGCCCAGAAGACGATGACGGTGCGGGTTCCGCTGAAGCTCGCGTGCAGCGTCGAGCCGTCCAGCGCCTCACCCGACAGGGCGGGCGCCCGCGTCCCGACCGCGCCGCCTGGCGTGACGGTGGCGATGTCGCGCTGGAGGGCGCACCCGCTCAGCAGGAGGGCCGCTCCGAGCAGAAGGGACTGTCTAGCCCAGACGATTGACGGTGCCTGGAGCCGGCGGCGGGACGGCCGGCGGAGTCCGGTAGCCGATGGCCTGGGTGGCTGCCTTGGGCGAGGGCTGGAGGAGAGCCCGCTCGAGGACCTGATCGACGTGCTTGACCAGGACCAACTCCATCGCCTGCTTGACCTCGTCCGGCACTTCGGGCAGGTCCTTGCGGTTCTGCTCCGGCAGGATGAACGTCTTGATGCCAGCGCGGTGGGCGGCCAGCATCTTTTCCTTCAAACCGCCGATGGGCAGCACCTTGCCGCGCAGGGTGATCTCCCCGGTCATGGCGACGTCGCGGCGTACCGGGCGTTCGGTCAGGGCGGAGACGATGGCGGTGGCCATGGTGATCCCGGCCGACGGCCCGTCCTTGGGGATAGCCCCGGCCGGCACGTGGATGTGCAGGAAGTGGTGATCGAAGAAGCCCGGCCGCACCCCGATCTCGGACGCCTGGGCCCGGGCGTAGCTGAGGGCCGCCCGCGCCGACTCCTCCATCACCTTGCCGATCTGGCCGGTCAGGACGAAGTCCCCCTTCCCTTCCATCACGATGGCCTCCACCGTCATCACATCGCCACCGTACTCATTCACCGCGACGCCGGTGGCCGCGCCCACCTGGTCCACTTCTTCGGCGATCCCGAATTCAAACCGGGTGGGCCCCAGGTAGCTCCCCAGGTCGGCGGGCGCCACCACCACCTTTTCCGTCTGCCCTTCCACGATCCGACGCGGAATCTTCCGGCAGATGTTGGCGATCTCCCGCTCCAGGCTCCGGACTCCGGCCTCGTGCGTGTACTCACGGATCAGGGCGCGCAGGGTCTCGGCCGGCAGGTCCAGATTGTCCGGCGTCAGCCCATGTTCCCGCAGCTGTCGGGGGAGAAGGTACTTCTGGGCGATGTGGAGCTTCTCCTCTTCGGTGTAGCCGGGCAGCCGGATGATCTCCATCCGATCGCGCAGCGGCGGGATGATGGTGTCCACCACGTTGGCGGTGGTGATGAACAGCACCTGGGACAGGTCGTAGGGGACCTCCAGGTAGTGGTCGCTGAAGGTGCTGTTCTGCTCCGGGTCGAGCACTTCGAGCAGGGCGGAGGACGGGTCACCCCGCCAGTCGGCGCCGACCTTATCGATCTCGTCGAGCATGAAGACCGGATTGCGGGTGCCGGCGTTCTTCATCTGCTGCAGAATCCGTCCCGGCAGCGCTCCGATGTAGGTGCGCCGGTGGCCGCGAATCTCGGCCTCGTCGTGGATCCCGCCGAGCGACAGCCGTACGAACTTGCGGCCCAGCGCCCGGGCAATGGATTTACCCAGGCTGGTCTTCCCCACGCCGGGTGGCCCGACGAAACAGAGGATGGGCGACCGCAGCGTTTGGGAGCGCTGCCGCACCGCCATGTACTCGAGGATCCGTTCCTTGATTTTCTCGACACCGTAATGGTCTTCGTCCAGGACCTGGGCGGCCGTCTTGATATCCCAGGTCTCGGCTTCGGGCGGTCCCCAGGGGAGGGCCACCAGCCAGTCGACATAGGTGCGGATGATCCCCACTTCGGGCGAGGCCGCCGGGATGGATTGCATCCGGTCGACTTCCTTCAGCGCGCGTTCCCTGACGGCCTCGGGCATGCCCGACTTCTCGATCTTCTCGCGCAGCTGATTGAGGTCGGCGCCTTCCTCATCCTCGCCCAGCTCTTTGCGGATGGCCTTCAGTTGTTCGCGCAGGATCTGCTCGCGCTGCAGCTTGCCGATCGTACTCTGCACTTCGTTCTGGATCTTTGACTTGAGCTCCAGGATCTCGATCTGCTTGCCCAGGAACACGGCGAGCAGCTTGAGCCGCTCGACCACGTTGGGCGTCTCCAGCATGTGCTGCTTTTGCTCCAGCGTGTGATCAGGCGCCGCCGCCACCAGGTCCGCCAGGTAAACCGGGTCATCGGTCTTGGCCACCGTGGCCGCCACTTCGGGGGCGATGGCCGCCCCGGCCTCGACGTAGCGTTCGTACAGGCTCTTGACCGACCGCATGTGGGCTTCCAGCTCGAGCCCCGGCGTGACGTGATCCTGGATGGCCTCGATCTCCACCGCGATGTAGGGCTTGAACTGGACGAATCCGACGATGCGTGCCCGCTGCACCCCCGCTACCAGCATCTGGATCCCGGCCGGGGTCTGGCGCATGCCGTTGATCTCGGCGATCACGCCGGTGCTGTACAGGTCGTTTTCGGCAGTGTCGTCCACCTGCGGGTCCTTCTGGGCCACCAGCAGGACGTGCTTGTCGCCCTCCATGGCCGTGCTGATGGCGGCGATCGAGGTGCGCCGGCCCACCGACAGCGGCACGATCAGCTTGGGGAAGACCGCCACGTCGTCGCGCAGGGGGACCAGCGGCATCCTGCGGGGCGCCGGTGCTGTGGATTCGGGTTTGAGTTCAACCATAAGGTATCCCTGGGAAGCTACTGCGCAACCCGAGCGGCGTCAAGCCGCCGGACTGTCTACAGATGCGGTTCCCCGCTTAGGGCGGGCCTAAACCTCACCCTTTGGATCCGGCTCGGAAGCCAGGGTCGCGGTCCCGACCGCTCGCCGGAAGGGACGCGGCGGCGCCACCGCCCCGCCCTCCAGGGCTCGCGGGCCAATCAGCCGCGCGATCTGGTCCTCGTCCAGCACCTCGTCCTTGAGCAACGCCTCGGCCAGCACGTCCAGCTTCGACCGGTTGGCCTGCAGGATGCTCTTGGCCTTTTCGAATCCCTCGTTCAGGATGCGGGTCACTTCCTCGTCGACGATGGCCGCCGTCCGCTGGCTGATGTGCGGATTGCCGGCCAGCTCCCGCCCCAGGAAGACAGCCTGGGGCGAATCGTCGTAGGAGAACAGCCCCATCTTGGGGCTCATGCCCCAGCTGACGACCATGCGGCGGGCCAGCTCGGTCGCCGTTTCGAGGTCGTTCTGGGCCCCGGTGGTGATGCTGCCCAGGCCGATCTC
>DASPZT010000151.1:0-3175 GCA_035636135.1 Candidatus Limnocylindria bacterium
GGTGCGGCGTCGTGATCCCCAAACGCCGCATCGCCAGCGAAAGGGGAATGCCCAGATGCTCACCGTCCGAGAACACGACCTCGTAGTCCTTGAGACGGCGGAGCGCAGCGATCACGTGACGGACCGACTGGCGATGGGACCGGCCGTTAGGTCCAGCCGGGAGCTGCGACCAGTCCAGCAGCTCCACCCCGTAGGTCTGGGCGAGGTGGAGAAACTCGGGGCGCGGCCGAGCCTGCCCTTGGACCTCGTCGCGGAGCCGGCCGTCAGCCCGGGCCGAGACCAGCATCAGGGTATGGGGGGCAGTCGCGGGTGCGTCCGGTCGGTAGATAGGTTCGATCACAGACGGCCCTCTCAGACGAGACGAACACCGCACAGGAGGACGCGGTACGACCCTCGCCGGGTGAGGCTGAAAGAATCCTAGCCCGCTACACCCGGGCGAGGAATGAGACGACGCCCCATCCCGTTGATGGGCTCCTGACCCATAGCGTTCCCCGCATTTACAGGGTGGTGAGCCCCTGCTGGGCTGCGTAAAGCACCAGCTGCCCCCGGTGGCTGAAATTCAATTTCGCGTAGATGTTACTGATGTGATTGCAGACCGTCTTGGCGCTCACCGCGTATTCGCGGGCAATCTCCTTGCTGCTGCGGCCGACTGCGATTCGGGCCAGGATATCGCGCTCCCGCTGGCTGAGCTCGGGCTCGGGGACGGGAGACGGGCGGTTCCGCGATTCCTCGGAAGCCCAGAGGATGCGCCCGGCCAGGACCGGATCCAGGTAGTACCCGGTGCTGCGGAGGGTTTCGAGGGCGGTCTCGAGCGCTTGGCTGGACGCGGTCCGCGACATGTAACCCTGGACCCGTGACCGAACCGCCCGCACGAACGCTTCCGCGTCGTCCTCTGGATCCAGCAGCAGCAGGGTTCGTCCGTTCCAGGCGGCGGGGTCCAGGCCAGTCGGCCAGTCGATGGTCGACACTTCCGCAACAAGGATCACCGGACGAAACAGGTGCAGCGCCGCCCGAACTTCCTCCAGGCCGCGCACGGCTTCGGCCAGGCTGCGCCGCGAATCGTTCAGCAGCAAGGCCGACAGAGCCGCGACCGACAGGCGCCGGTCAGCCACGACCGCGACCGTGGAACTGGCGTCTGGCGGATCACCAGATGCGAGAATCGCCCCGCAGACCTGCGCTTCTTTCACAAATAGTCTCCCCGCCGGGCCGTATCGTAGGCGCGACGGGAGCGCCGCGCATGAGGCGGCCGTCCCGACCCGATCCGGGATAAAGCTGCCGGTATCGGGCGCCCTACCAGAACAGCACGAGGGATCTCAGTCCGGCCGGTGACGTCGGGCCGCGACGAGGAGGGCCATGGCGAGCGCACCCACCGTTGCCCCTAAGACAAAGCCCAGCAGAAACCAGATCACGGAAGCGACCCGCGGTTGCGCGGCTCCCGGGTCCGGATGCCAGTCAGCGCTCTTCTGCGAGGACGCGGATCCAGACCGTGCGCCGCCACCATAGGGCAAAGCGTGCTGCCACCGCCAGGGCGACGCCGACCAGGAGGAGGAAGATCACAGAGAGCGCCTCGGCCGGCGGGGAGTCCCCGAAGATGAATTCGGTGACCAGCACGACGGTCAGGAATGCGACCGCTCCGACGCCAAGCACGACCGCCCCGCCAGTGAGGAGGCCGCTCACCAGCAGGCCGAACCCTCGAAGCGCCCGCCGCGGTTCCAGCCGCCCTTCGAGCCGGGCGGATTCCAGCCCGAGTGCGCATCGGAGCGCCCACAGGAACGCCAGCGCCATACCGCTGAAAAACCCGACGAAGGCGGTGGTGAACAGGAGGTAAAGGAGGAACGTAACAAACCGCACGTCTAGCACGGTAACGGCGGAAGAATAGGCCTGATTGGCCGGCATGTCAATGACGTCGGCGGGGCGTCTCTCCCGGTGCGCCAGACGGTCCACCCTCTGCCCGCACCATCCGGTTCCGAACGGCAAACAGGACCGCCTGTGCGCGGCCGTTCACCGCCAGCTTCGCGTAGATGTTTGAGATGTGGTTTCTGACAGTCTTTTCACTGATGCTCAGCTTCGCGGCAATGCCCCGGTTCGAATGTCCGGCGGCAAGCAACTGCAAGACGTCCATCTCTCGGGGCGTCAGGCCATACGGGAGCTGAGCCGCGCCGCGCCGACCGTCGATGAAGCCTCGCACCAGGCTCCCATCAAACAGCCGGTGTCCTCCATGAGTGAGCCTGATGGCACTGACCAGGTCCTCCAGGCTCGCGTCCTTCAGGACGAAGCTATCAACCCCGGCCTCGAGGGCGCGGTAGAAGACGCCCTCACTTGGATAGGCGGTAACGGCGATCACCTGGATGGAGGGGTCGGCAGCCTTGATGCCCCGTGTCGCTTCCAACCCGTCCATCCCCGGCATCCCGATGTCCATGAGCACGAGGTTGGACCTGGTCGTCAGGGCCAGTCGTATGCCCTCCTCCCCACTGTGAGCCTCTCCCACCACGACCATCCCGGGTTGACCGGCCAGCATTCTGGCCAGGGTCTCCCGGAAGAGCCGCTGGTCATCAACGACACAAATCCGGATCGCGGCGTCGGTGACGGGTGCCGCCACGTCCGCCATCACCGACCGATCCGCCAAGTCGAGCGCCGGGGTGACCAGATTACCCACCCCGCCGGGTGCCCGGGATCATCGACCCTCCCCTCCTATCTGGTGCGGCCGCTTCGACGCTCGTTAGGCCTGAGTTCGCCCTGTGGCCAAAGCGCCGCCGCAGTCACTCATGGTAGTGACCGGCGCCCTGGGTGTCAACGGGACAAACGCCTATCCCTCTGAAAGGAGTGCCCAAAAGATCTCAGGAGCGAGTGGGATTTTTCGCCGGTCCCCGGCGTCCCTCAGTGCCCAGATATGCCGCAATGTGGCCTAACTGCACGGGCCGTGTGACCTGTCCGACTCGTCTTCGTAAAGGAGCGGTCGCATCGCCGATCCGCGCGGGATGGCCACCGGACGGCCACTCGCCGCTGGCGTATTCACGGCCACCGACCTGCGGCGCTCCCGTCATCAAGACGAAGCACCTTGCGGATTGTCTTTCATTCCGCTCCCCGGCTAACTAGATGCTGGAGGAGAGAATCTTTGCTTCACCAATCACGCCGGCAACGCTTGATCTTGATGGCGCTCATTCTCGCTACGATC
>DASPZT010000152.1:0-2431 GCA_035636135.1 Candidatus Limnocylindria bacterium
CTGCTTGTACAGCTGCGGCGATTGGGGCAGCGCGTAGAAGCGGCCGAGGTTGACTCGGCTGGGCACCAGGTAATCGCGCGCGCCTTCCGGCGTGCTCCGGATCAGCACCGGCGTCTCGATCTCCAGGAAGCCTTCCCGGTCGAGGAAGTCGCGGATGGCCTTGACCATACGGTGGCGCAGATCCAGGTTGCGCGTCATCTCCATGCGGCGGAGATCCAGGTAGCGATAGCGCAGCCGCAGGGACTCATCCGCTTGGCTGCGTTCGTTCACCGGGAATGGGGGCGTCTTCGACCGGTTCAGGATCTCCAGCGCCTCGGCCTCCACCTCGATCTCTCCGGTCGGCAGCGTGGGGTTCTCGGCACCAGGAGGGCGGCGACGGACGGTGCCGTGGACATGGACGACGAATTCCAGCCGCAGGTCTCCGGCCCGGGTGAATGCCCCGGCCCGGTCGGGGTGGAATTGCACCTGCACCAGACCCGATCGGTCGCGGAGGTCGATGAAGATCAGGCCGCCGTGGTCTCGCCGCCGGTGCACCCAGCCGTAGAGGTCCACGGGATGCCCGGCATCGGTGGCTCGCAGGGTCCCGCCCCGGACCCGTGGCGTCAGGCTCATGCCGCCCCCGCCGGCGGCGCTGCCAGCATTTCGAGCACGCGCGGCAGCACCCGGTCGCGGTGGATCGACTCCTGTTTTTTGAGGCGCAGGTCTCGCACGGTCACATGATCAACCGGATCTTCTTGGAGACCGACGAGCAAGGCCAGCCGTGCATGCATCTTCGACGCCCGGCCCAGTTTCGCATCGAGCCGGGCAGTCGAAACATCGGCGATCACGGCCACGCCCCGTGTGCGCAATTCTTCCGCGAGCTGTTGCATGAGGGGAAAAGCCGAGTCGTCCACGGCGATCGCGTACAGTCCAGGACCAATCTCCCGAGATTTCAGGATGGTGGCCGTTCGCTCGAGGCCTAGGGCAAAGCCCACACCCGGGGTATCCCGGTAGCCGAGGTCGGCCGCCAGACCATCGTAGCGACCACCGCCACCCAACGAGTTCTGGGCGCCACTGAGGCTTTCGTGCCAGAACTCGAAGGCCGTCCTGGTGTAGTAATCGAGCCCGCGAACCAATCGCGCATTCACGACGTAGGGAATGCCACCCTGCTGGAGGCCGCCTTCCACCTCCGCAAACGCCCGGCGGCAGGCGTCGCACAGGAAGTCGAGAGTCCGGGGAGCGCTGGCCTGGAGCGCAACGGCGTCTGGATCCTTCGAATCCAGCAGGCGGAGCGGGTTTCGCTCAAACCGGCTTCGATCGTTCTCGGACAAGGCGTCCAGGTAGGGGCGGAAATAGTCGCGGAGCGCCTCGCGATACCGGGGACGGCAGGTGGCATCCCCGATGCTGTTCACCTGCAGACTGACGCCCGAGACCCTCAGCGAGGCGAACCAGCGCCAGCCGAGGGCGATCACCTCGACATCGAGGCCGGGGGCGGCGTCGCCGATGGCCTCCACCCCGAATTGATGGAACTGTCGGTAGCGGCCGGCTTGTGGCCGGTCGTACCGGAAGAACGGCCCAAGGTAGTAGAGGCGAACCGGCTGCCGTTCCCGGTCGAGACCGGCGTCAAAGTAGGCGCGGACCACGGGGGCGGTCCCTTCGGGCCGAAGCGTCATCGATCGCCCACCGCGATCGGGGAACGTGTACATCTCCTTGGTCACCACATCGGACGTCTCTCCTGCACTTCTGACAAAGAGCGCGGTCGCCTCGAAAATCGGCGTATCGATGCGTTGATAACCGCGGGCGATGGCGATGGCTTCGGCGGCGCCAGTCATCTCCTGCCAGTACAGTTGCTCCGCCGGCAGGATGTCCTGCGTCCCGCGCGGACGCTGCGCAACTGGCGCCATGGTTTGCCAAAGCTTAGCAAGGGGGTTTAGCCCGGCCGATTCGGCTGAGCCCGATTCGGTGGATCCGGCCTTAGCTGGCGCGTGCCTGCGTGGCGGGCTCGTCGGCGCGGGCAGTGCGGTTGCGTCCCTCGCGCTTGGCCAGGTACAGCGCCCGGTCGGCCGCCTGCACCAGGGCTTCGCGCGTGTCGCCGTCTTTCGGGAAGCTGGCGATCCCCAGGCTCATGGACAGGTTTGAAATGACCCGGCCCTCGAAGACCAGCGGCCGCATGGCGGCTTGCCGGATTCGCTCGGCGACGCCCGCCGCGACCCGGGCGTCTGCCCCGGGAAGAACCAGCACGAACTCATCGCCGCCGTAGCGGGCGACCAGGTCCTTGGGCCTCACCTCCGGAGTGAGGACCTGTTCGGCGAGGTAACGCAGCACCGCGTCCCCCGCCAGGTGGCCGATGGTGTCGTTGATCTCCTTGAAATGATCGAGGTCGCAAAGCACCAGGGCCAGCCGCTCGCGTGACCGGCGAGCCCTCTGCAGCTCGCGCTCCAGCCGCGCCTCA
>DASPZT010000153.1:0-4775 GCA_035636135.1 Candidatus Limnocylindria bacterium
AGGTCGGGCAGGTCCATGTTGTTGACCAGGTCCTTGAAGACAGTCAGTTTTTCTTCGTCTTCTTCTTTTTCGGGGAGGACGCCAGCCTTGTCCAGGACCTCCTGGGCGACCAGGATGGGGCAGGTCAGGCGCACCGCCAGGGCGATGGCGTCGCTGGGCCGGGAATCGATTTCGACGTCCTTGCCGTCGATCCCGATAAACAACCGGGCATAGAAGACCTCGTTCGTGAGCGCCGTGACTTGGATTTTCTTGAGCTTCATGTCGGCGCTCTGCAGGATGTTGGCCAGCAAATCGTGAGTAATCGGCCGTTCGGGCGTGATGTTCGTGATCTTCAGGGCGATGGCATTGGCCTCGTAGATGCCGATCCAGATCGGCAGGAACCGCTCGGCGTCCTTCTCCTTCAGGATCACGACGTGCTGGCCGCTGGGCATGTGTACCCGGATGCTATCGACCTGCATCTCGATGAACTTCGACATGCCGCTTCCTATCTTAACATCGGAGTTTTTGGCCACAACCTGCGACCTACAATGGGTCGGTGACCGAGCCAAACGGACGCGAGCGCCTAGTCCTGATCGACGGCCACGCGCTCGTTTACCGGGCGTTTTTTGCCCTGCCCTCCCTGACCGACCGGGATGGCCGGATGGTCAACGCGGCCTACGGCTTTACGTCGATGTTGCTCTTGGCCCTGCAGCAGCATCCGGACTACGTGCTGGCGTCGTTCGACCTGGGCGGCGTCACCTTCCGGCACCAGGAGCTCGCCCAGTACAAGGCCACCCGGCGGCCAACGCCCCCGGAACTCAGCCAGCAGATCCCGTTGGTTCGGGACATCGTGAAGGCCTTCGGGATCCCGATTTATGAAGTCAAGGGCGTCGAAGCCGACGACGTGATCGGCACCCTGGTGACTCAGGCGAGCCCGCGCGGACTGCACAGCACCATCGTGACCGGGGACCTGGACGCGCTGCAGCTGGTGGAGGAAAACGTCGACGTCCTGGCCAACCGGCGCGGGGTGAGCGAGACGACGCTGTACACGACAGCGAAAGTTCGTGAGCGTTACGGGCTGGAGCCGATCCAGATCGTCGACCTCAAGGCCCTGGTGGGGGACACGTCGGACAACATTCCCGGCATTCCCGGGGTGGGGGAGAAGACCGCCATCAAGCTGATCCAGGAGTTCGGGACAGTCGAGAACCTGATAGCCAACACCGCCAAGCTGCCGGCCGGCAAGGTCCGCAAGTTGGTGGAACAGTACGCGGAGCAAACCTTGCTCAGCAAACGGATGGCCACCATCGTTCGCGACGTGGACGTTAGGCTCGATTTGTCAAAAGGCTCGGCTCGCGATTACCGGCCGGACGCGGCCCGCACGATGCTCGCCGACCTCGGGTTCCGCAGCCTGGCCCAACGGGTCCCCACCACCTGGCGCGATACCACGACCATCGCGGCCCCACCCATCCTGGCCCCGAAGGCCCCAAGTCGGAATGGGCCGGCCCAGACGACGCTGGCGCTCGAGGCCCGCGCCTCCAGCGGCGCCGCCGTGACCATCGTCCGGGACCTGGAGGCGGTCGCGGCCCTGGCGGCGGCCGCCGCGGAAGCCGACGAGATCGGCTTCCAGATCGTCCTCCAGGACGAGACACCCCGGCTCGGCCACTTTGCCGCTCTGGTCATCGCCCTCGACGCCGAGCACGTGTCCTATATCCCCCTTGCCCACGAGCAGGAGCCGGCGCTGTCGCGCACGGCCGTTCTGGAACAGCTGCGTCCGGTCCTGGAAGGGGCGCGTCCCACCAAGACGGGCTTCAACCAGAAGGCCGACATCCTGGCGTTGCGAGCCGCCGGCATCCGCCCGGCGGGTTTCACGTTCGACCTGTTGGTGGCTGCCTACCTGCTCAACTCGGGCATCCGCACCCCCAGTCTGGAAGCGCTCGCGTCTGACGTCCTGCACCAGGCGATCGAGGGCCGCGAGACGCTGCTCGGCACCGGGAAGACGGCCATGGCCGTGACCCAGGTCGAACAGGCTCGGGCGGCGTCCTTCTTTGCCGACCGGATGCGCACCACGCTGGCGCTGGTGCCGCGGTTGCAGGCCGACCTGGAGCGGCTGGGCAATAGCGCGCTGTTCCGCGAGCTCGAAATGCCGCTGGTACCGGTGCTGGCCGAACTGGAGCTCACCGGCGTGGCCATTGACAGCGCCTACCTGCAGCAGATCTCGCGAGATCTTTATGAGCAGATACAGCGGCTGGACCAGGAGATCGCCGACGTGGCCCACGGTCCCATCAATGTCAACTCCCCGCAGCAGCTGGCCCGCTTCCTGTTCGAGGACCTGGCACTGCCCGGCGGGCGGCGGACCAAGAGCGGCTACTCGACCGACGCGAACGTGCTTGATGCGCTGCGCGACCAGCATCCCGTGGTGGCGAAGGTCCTCGAGTACCGCCAGCTGAGCAAGCTGAAAGGCACGTACGTCGACGCGTTGCCCCTGCTGGTGGACGAGCGCACCAGACGGGTCCACACGTCCTTTAATCAGACCGTCGCTTCGACCGGCCGGCTGTCCTCGTCGGATCCCAACCTGCAGAACATCCCGATCCGGACCGATTGGGGCCAGCGGGTGCGGCGGGCCTTCGTCCCGGGCGTGCCCGAGGATGTCTTGTTGTCCGCGGACTACTCGCAAATCGAGCTCCGCATCCTGGCCCATATGACGGACGATCCACTCTTGCTCGAGTCCTTTAGCCAGGGCGAGGATATTCACGCTCGGACCGCGGCCGAGGTCTTTGGCGTCGCCCGCGCGGAGGTCAGCGCCAACCAGCGCCGGATGGCGAAGGTCGTCAACTTCGGGATTCTCTACGGTCTGAGCGACTTTGGCCTGGCGCGCGACATCGGGATGCCCGAAGCGGAGGCGGCCGTCTTCATCGAAACGTACTTTCGGAAATATGCCCGGGTGCGGGAATTCCTGGAAGGAATCAAGATGATGGCCCGCGAGCAGGGCTTTGTGGAGACGCTGTTCCACCGGCGCCGCTACATCCAGGACATCCACTCGCCCAACCGTCAGCTGCGAGGCGCCGCCGAGCGGATCGCCGTAAACATGCCGCTGCAGGGCTCGGCGGCGGACATCATGAAACTGGCCATGATCGCCCTGGACCGGTTCTTGCGCGAGCGGGAACTCCGCAGTCGGATGATCCTAACGGTCCACGATGAGCTCGTCTTCGAGGTCCCGCCGGACGAGCGCGAGGTCATGGTCGAGACCGTCCCAGAGCTGATGGCCGGCGTCTTCGAGCTGAAGGTTCCGCTCCAGGTGGACCTCAAGCTGGGTCACAACTGGCAGGACATGGAGCGGGTGCGGGTGGTGGCCGCCCGAGCCTAGGTGCCAGAACTCCCCGAAGTCGAAACCGTGGTCAGCGACCTGCGTCCGCAGCTCGCTGGCCGGCGGTTCGAGACGGTCTCCTTACTGCTGCCGCGCCTGGTCCGTTACCCGGAGCCCGCCGCCTTCGTTGCAGGGTTGATGGGTGCTCGGGTGGAGACGGTCAGCCGCCGCGGCAAGTACATCCTGGCCCCCCTGGCCGGCTCAGCGAAGCGCTTCGTGGTGCACCTGGGGATGACCGGCCACTTGCGGGTCTGGAGCCGTGATGAGCCCCTGGCCCGGCACACCCACCTGCGGATCACCCTCGACGACGGCCGGGAGCTGCGCTACGACGACCAGCGGCAGTTCGGGCGTTTCCTGCTGGGTGCCGAGGACGAACTGCGGACCGCCAGGGTCTTCCCCCGGCTCGGTCCAGAGCCGATCGGGGACTCGCTGACCGAGGGGGATTTCCAGGCGCTCATCCGGCGGCGCCATCGGCCGGTCAAGTCGGCCCTGCTCGACCAGTCATTCCTGGCGGGCTTGGGCAACATCTATGCCGACGAGGCCTGCTTCGCGGCCGGCGTCCGGCCGACCCGGATGACGCACCGGCTGGCCGTCCGCGAGCGCCAGGCCCTGTTCGGGGCGATCGGGACCGTGCTGCGGGCGAGCATTGCGGCCCGCGGTTCGTCGGTGGCCAGCTACGTGGACGCGTTCGGCGTGGCCGGGCGCAACCAGGAGATGCTGCAGGTTTATGGGCGGGGCGGGCGTCCTTGTTTTCGGTGCGGAACTCCGTTGAAGCGCCTGCGCCTGGCGGGCCGGACCACGGTGTACTGTTCCCAATGCCAGCGCTGAGCTGGCCCCAGTGGCCGGCAGCCAGCCGCCGCCTGCTGATGGTCGCGGCCGGGCTGTTCGCCGCCTTCCTGCTGGTGGCGCTGCTGGTCCAGCTGCGCCAGTTCGACCGCCTTGACTATCGGCTTCTGCACTATCTGCAGGACCGCGGGAGCGGCGGCCAGGATATCGGCCTGGCCATCCTGGCCTACATCGGCTCGGTCGAGGTGACGCTGCTGATCGCGCTCTTGCTGACCTTCCCGTTGTTCAAAGGGCTTCGCCTGCTGGCCATTGGACCCGCCGTGCTGGTGCTGGCGGCCTCCGTGATCGAATGGGTGTTCAAGCATCTGATCGCCAACGCGCCGCCCCCCAATTTCTACCTTCACTTTCCCTTGTGGCTGCCCCATCTCTCCCGGCATGCCGACGCCAACGGGTTTCCCAGCGGCCACATGATCCGGGCCACCTTTCTTTATGGTCTGTGTCTCTACCTGGCCGAGCGCTGGGAGCTGTTCGGCCGCGACAGCTCGCGCCTGAGCCCGATCTTGGTGGTGGTGGTCCTCCTGCTCGGCTACGCCCTCTGCTATGTTGGCGCCCACTGGTTCTCGGACGTGCTGGGGGGCACGCTGCT
>DASPZT010000154.1:0-7971 GCA_035636135.1 Candidatus Limnocylindria bacterium
AGGATCAGGAGCCGGAGCGGTGTGGTCGCCATGGTCGGTCGTAGCGTTCAACGCGACGCTGGGTGATGTCCCCGTACCTAGGCAACACTTCTCCCTCCCGTCCTTTGGATTCCCCTCCGTCTAGCGGACCCACTTCCTGGGGGTACATACAGGTCGGCGCACTTCCATGCCCGCGGCAGTGTGGCCGATGTCCGCTTGCCTAGGCATCAGTTCGCCCCACGTTCCTCACATTAGCGTCCCCTCCCTTTTAGGGAGGGGTGGGGGAGGGTGTGTCTTCGCGCAACCCCCGATGTTCTGTACTACCGCTCTGTCGGCGTCGCAGACTTGTTACGGCCATCCTGCCGTCCTTGACGTCACTCGCAGTTGCATTGACAACGTCATGGCCGCTCTTCTCCAGGTCCTGCAGGCGGCCACCGCGCTCGGGTTTGTGGCGATTGGCGCCCTGGCATTCGCGGATTGGCTCAGGCGGCGTGACCCGGGACGCGGTTACCTGGCGCTGGCCGTCGGTTGCCTGGGCATTGTCTCCGCCATGGGCCGCCTGACTCCGGAAATCCCCTCGGCCCTGCGCCCGGCCTTCAGCGACCTGAGTCTCGTGATCTTCATGATGTCGGGGCTGGCCCTGCTGCTCTTCAGGGACACCGTCATTCCCCTCGGCCGTCGCGTGAAAACGGCAGCCGTGGCGATCACCGGCGCGGTGGCGGTGGCGGCCGCTGCGGCGCAGCTGCCCTCCGGAAGCTCTCCCCAGTACACGCCGCTGCAGTACGGCGTGCTCCTCGCCCTGGTGCTCGTCTGGTGCCTCAGTGTCGGCGAGCCGAGCGTCCGCATGTGGTTGGTGTCGCGACACCAGCCGGCTGTGCAGCAGGCTCGCCTGCGCGCGCTGAGCGTCGGGTACGGGGGTATCGTCGCCATCTTGCTGAGCGCCGTGTTTGCCGGGTCGGCGGCCACGGCCCCGGCGGTCCAGCTCGGCTTTGCCCTGGCGGCGCTGGCCATGGTCCCCGTGCTGTATGCCGGCTTCGCCCCGCCCGGCTGGCTGCGCCGCGCCTGGCGACGCCACGAAGAAGAGCTGTTTCAGCAGGCCACCCGCGACCTCCTCCTCTTTTCGCCGGACACGCAAAGCCTCGCCGGCAAGGCGCTGGAGTGGGCGCTGCGCATGGCCGGCGCCAAGCAAGGGTTCATTGCCTTCCCCCAGATGACGATCATCGCCAGGCACGCAGTCGCCGCCGAGGAGGCGGCCCGAATCTGCGCCGAAATTGGCAACCAGGCTGGAATCCGGCTCCTCCGATCGGGGCGGGGCGCGACCCAGACCGCCATCGCCAGTCCCCTGGTCACGGCCAAAGCCAGCGGCATGCTGGTGCTGCTGGCTGGCCCGTTCACGCCCGTCTTTGGCGCCGACGAGGTGTCTTGGATCGGCCAGTACGCGACCCTGATGGCGACCGGCCTGGAGCGCGTGGCGCTGCTCGAGCAGATGGCCGGCCTGAATCAGGAATTGGCCGGGACTGTAGGCAAGGTCACTGCGCAGAAAGCAGAGCTGGAAGCGGCCAACCGCGAGCTGGAGGCGTACTCCTATACGGTCTCCCACGATCTGCGCGCGCCGTTGCGAGCCATCAACGGATTCACCACGATCCTTTTCGACGAGCACGCGGCTGAGCTCTCCGAAACTGCCCGGGACTTCCTGGAAAGGGTGCATGAGAGCGGAAAACATATGGGCGAGCTGGTGGACGACCTGCTGGCCTTCTCCCGGCTGGGCCGTCAGCCCATGCGAAAGCAATCCGTCAATACCAGCGAGGTAGCCAGCAACGCCTGGGCGCAAGTTAGTGCCGAGCTGGAGGGGCGCCAGGTCACCTTTCACATCGGCGACCTCCCCATGTGCGAGTCCGACCCGCTCCTGCTGGAACAGGTCTTCGTCAATCTCCTGAGCAACGCCGTCAAGTACTCGCGTCCCCGCGAGGTCGCCACCATCGACGTGGCGGCCGAAGTCGAGGCAGGGGAGACCGTCTATTCCGTACGCGACAACGGCGTCGGATTCGACATGCAGTACGCGGATCGGTTGTTCAGGGTCTTTCAGCGGCTGCATCGGGCGGACGAGTACGAGGGCACCGGCGTCGGGCTCGCCACGGTGCAGCGGATCGTGGAGCGACACGGCGGGCGCGTCTGGGCGCAGGCGGAACCCGATAAAGGCGCGACCTTCTATTTCACACTCAAAGGAGCATCGGAATGGCAAGCAGCGGCAGCCTAGAGATCCTGCTGGTCGAGGACAACGCGAACGACGAGATGCTGACCCTTCACGCCTTCAAGAAGCACAACCTGACGAACCGGGTTCACGTCGTCCGCGACGGAGCCGAGGCGCTCGAGTTCATCTTCTGTACGGGGAAGTATGCGGACCGCCACATCACCGATCTGCCGAAGGTCATCCTGCTGGACATCAAACTGCCGCTGGTCGACGGCCTGGAGGTCCTGCGTCGGATCAAGGGCGACCCCCGCACCCGGACCACCCCGGTGGTCATGCTCACCTCGTCGCGCGAGGAAAGCGACCTGGTGGAGAGCTATCGCCTGGGCGTCAACAGCTACATCGTCAAGCCGGTGAACTTCGAGCAGTTCACGGAAACCGCCCGGTCGCTGGGGATGTACTGGCTCCTGCTGAATAAACCTTTGGCGAGCGCGGCCTAGAGACGGATCGGGGGGACCATTCTGGCTCGCCTGCGCGGCCACAGCTTCGTCCTGGTCGCCATGGCGGTCGCGCTCACCGCTATAAGCTGTTTGGCCTGGATCCAGCTGCGAATCGGCGGGCCGACCCTGACCCTGGACTGCGGGTGGGCGGCGCCGTCACTACACGGGGCGCAGCCGGGCCGGATGGATCTTGCTGGGCGCTTCGGCACTGAGTTGGGGTCTGGGTAGCGCCATCTGACACCGAGGGTCCCGAGGTCTTGGTGAGTGGCACAGCCCCAACCGGCAGCGGCCTAGTCACCAGGAGCAGGGTCAGGGTCAGGGTAGAGGTGGTCACCAGATTCTCCCTCCCCCTCAGGGGGAGGGTCAGGGTGGGGGTGCCTACCGCTGGTAGGCGAACGGATTCACAAACGCGACGGTCCCGCTGCACGAGCTGGCCTGCTGCTCGATCGTGATTGTGGTGTCGGTGACCAGCTGGATCAGGATGCGACCGGGCATCCCCGCCGACTGGTAGCAGTAGATCGAATCGCCGGGCGTGACCTCCGAAAATTCCCGGTTGACGGTCCCAGCGTGGGTGGGGTCAAACCGCCACTCGGTCCGTGGGGCAATCGTTCCGCCGATTGAGATGGCGCCGATTCTCGGATCGTAGTTCTCGTGAGCCAGGGCGAGCATCTTGGCGATATTCCCATTGGTCTGCGCGGCCGTTCCGTTGAACCAGTTGCCCTGCAGGGTCCCGGCCTTGTCCTGGAAGACCGTTCCGCAACCCTGGGCGAGGTGCGTCCCGTAGCCGTGACCGAGCACCCCCCGGAGGCTCTGGGCCAGGTCGCCCTGATAGTAGTCGAGCGCGCAGCTTGCCCTGAGATCGTACTGATGCTGGGGATTGGCTACGTACGGCGTGGGCAGGCGCCAATCGTCGCTGTCAAAATCCAGGCCGAAGGACATCGCGCCACCGGCGGTCCCGATCTGTTCGCCCGCTGGCACGGGGATCTTGACATTGGCGGTACAGTGCACATACAGGCTCCCGTCTCCGATGGAGTAGGGCCGGTCGCAATTGTCGAAGGTGATGGCGGCAAGCCGGCCCGTGAGACTCGTCATGTGAGCGAAACCCCCGCGGACCTCCCGACAGGGGGCGAAGTACATGTAGTAGTCGGTCTTGACGATCGCCCCGTTGGTGGTCTTGACCTGCCGTCCGATCTGGAAGACGGTGATGTTTCCGGGAGCGAACACGTTCACCCTTTGGGTCGGGGAGTTGGGGGCGGTGGCACTCTCGTGGGCGATCAGGAAGTACATATGATCACTGGGCAGCGGGGTGAAGGTGCCCAGCGGCAGGATGTAATCGAGCTGGTCGAGCGCGATCGGCGATGCCGAATAGAGCGCACCGCCCGAACAGCTGGGCAGGGTGGCCTGCACGCCACCAAGGTCTTTCCATAGTTCTGTCCCGACGGACGGTGACGCTGAGCCAGGTGACGTATGGTCAATTGCCCTGAAGGGCCCGTTCGGCTTATCCCGTGACGCTAGGACCAGCCCGCCGCCGACCACCAGCACCAGCAGCATGCCGGCCCCGGCCGCGGCGGCTACCCGGCGGCGTGTCACCCACCTGTAACCAGCGCCTTCGGCGGTTCTTGCCCGGCTCGACGGCGTCGGGCAGGACGGCTAACCCGAATTCGTCCTGATCTCCGCCGATTTCATCCCCTGAAGGAGTGACCAGCTCCCGTCCGTTACACCGGCAGCCACCCGGCTGGGGTTCGCCTGGGCGGCGGGGAGGATCGCATGAGAGGTACGTGGCCTCGCTCGATACTGCGCTTCGGAGTGACGGCCGGCCTGAGCGCGGCCGTGGTACTGCTCAGTACCTCGACGCCCGCCCGGGCGCTCGCCTCGGGTGATGACTATCCGTATCGCGGTACCGTCAACCGCCTGGATGCGTTCGGCTTCTACACCGGCTACTGCGCGTCCTTTGCGGCCTGGCGGCTGAGCCAGCACGGCGTCCGGTTCCAGAACGCTACCCTGCGCGGCCCCAGCGGCCAGACCCAGTTCTTCGGCAACGCCGGCGACTGGGATCGCAATGCCCTGGCGGTCGGCTTCGTGGTCGACACCCACCCGACCGTGGGGGCCATCGCCATCTGGCACGCCGGCGAGGACCGAGCCTGGTCCACCGGCCATGCCGCGTACGTGGCGGCCGTCGATGCGGCCGGCAACGCCACCGTCGAGGAGTACAACTGGACCAACCTGTATGCGTACGACCTGCGGGTGGCCCGGGCTCCGCGCTATGTGCACTTCAGCGGCCGGGGACCGATTGCCGCGCCCGCTCCGGCCTCTCCCCTCTTCCATACCACGCACGCGGTCAACGAGCGGACCGGCCCGGGCTTCGGCTATGCGGTGGTGGCCACCCTTCCCGCCGGCGCCGGCGTCCGGATCGGGTGCCAGGTTCGGTCGGCCAGCGTGGTGAACGGGACTGCCATCTGGGACCGGCTGACCGACGGGCGCTACGTCACCGACTTCTACGTCTCCACCCCGGCGTACGCGACCTTCAGTCCAGGCCTGGCTCGCTGTTAGCCCGAAGCCACCGGGTCGAACGGCCTATTGAGCGCGGGACCTGAGGGCTCGATCTTAGACTGAGCACATGCCCCGGCCGGCCGACGAGTGTCCCTATCCGAAGCCCTTCCCGACCGATTTCGGGGCCTGTCCCGCCTACCAACCCAGGCAGTTCCTGACCTACGACACCCTGAACCGACCGTCGGGCGCGGTGTGGACCTGCGCCCATCTCGAGGTGCACGAGATGCCCGCCTCCGGGTGGGGGCACTTCTACGGGAGCTGCTCGCTGGGGGACGCGGCGGCCCGCCGGCACTGGGCCGAGCTGCTAGGGACTGATCGTCTGCGGACGATCGAGAGCCTGCGCCAGCTGGTCCTCCCTATGACTGAGGAGCTGTCCCGCCGGCTGGTGGCCGCCAAGGCCCGGGAGATGGTCACCCGCACCGAGGCGCAGCGCGACGCCATCGGCCTGGAGATGGAGGTGATCGGTGAACGCTACCTGGCCGAGTTGGAGGCCGTCCTGGTTCGCCAGCAGCACCTGCTCGACCGGGCCGGCATGCCGCTGGCCCTCACCCTCGAACTCAGCCAGAACTGGATCCGGAACTTCATCGCCGGGCGCTCAATCGAACTCGCCCGCCGGGCCAGCCCGGAGTTGGTCGACCGCTTGCCGGACTCGGTCCGGCTGTTCTACGGGTACGGTCCTAAGCCGGCGCCGAAGGAGTCGCCCGCGCGTTGACCAGGCCGGCAAAGGCCAAAAAGAGCCCGCGCGCCCGCTGGCCCTGGACGGGCAGATGCATGGCGGCCTCCAGCAGGATCTCCTCACTGGGCCGACCCCATTGCGATTGGACAGGCCGCAGCCAGGCAGCCAGCTCAGCCGCGTCGACCTCGGGATGGAATTGGACCCCCCAGCCGCAACCGCCGACCCGGTAGGCCTGGGTGGGTACGGCACGGCCGGTGGCCAGTAGGGTGGCGCCCGCGGGCAGGCCGAAGGTGTCCTCGTGCCACTGGAAGAACTGGTCCCCGGGGGTGAGCCCGGCCAGGATTGGGTCGCTGGCCGCGGCCATGGTCGGCCAGATCGGCACGAAGCCTAGCTCGTGCACCGGTGCCCGAGTCACCGCCGCGCCGAAGGCGCGCGCCAGGAACTGCGCCCCCAGGCAGATCCCGAGGGTGGGGATGCCGCGGTCGACGCTGTCCCGCATCAGCTGGCGGACTCGTAGCAGGTACGGGTAGCGGTCCAGCTGGTCGACATTCATCTCTCCGCCGAAGACCACCAGCCCACCCATTTTCTTCGGCCACTGCGCCGCGGGATCAAATGCATCCAGCACGCCAACCTCGCATCCTGCCTCACGTAAGAGATGCGGCGCGATCCCGAGGGTGTCGGACGGCTCATTCCGGATACATAGGATCATCGGCGCCTATCATCCTGACAAATGCCGGAGCTGGATGCCCTCATCCACACCATCCCCAAGGCCGAGCTCCACCTGCACATCGAGGGCACCCTGGAGCCGGGGCTTATGTTCGAGCTGGCCCGGCGCAACCGCGTCACGCTGGCGTATGACTCGGTGGACGCCGTCCGGCGCGCGTACGTATTCAGCGACCTGCAGTCCTTCCTCGACATCTATTACGCGGCCTGTTCCGTGTTGCGCCTGGAGCAGGACTTCTACGATCTGGCCTGGGCCTACCTGGAGCGGGCAGCGGCCCAGAACGTCCAGCGGGCCGAGATCTTCTTCGATCCGCAGACGCATACCAATCGCGGCGTGCCGCTGGAGGCGGTCACCAGCGGGCTGCACCGGGCCCTCCAGGACGGGCAGGACCGCTTCGGCATCTCATCGGCGTTGATCCTGTGTTTCCTGCGCCATCTCAGCGCGGACGCCGCCATGTCCACCCTCCGGGAGGCCCTCCACTACCGGCACGCCTTCATCGCGGTCGGGCTTGACTCGTCCGAAGTGGGCCACCCGCCGGAGAAGTTTCGTGCCGTCTTCGAAAAAGCGCTGGGCGAGGGACTGCTGACCGTCGCCCACGCCGGCGAAGAAGGACCGCCCGCGTACGTCTGGCAGGCGCTCGACGCGCTCCACGTCCGGCGGGTCGACCATGGGGTCCGCTGCCTGGAAGATCCAGCGCTGGTGGAGCGGTTGGTGGCAGAACAGATTCCGCTCACGGTCTGCCCGCTGTCGAACGTGAAGCTGCGCGTTGTCCCCACCCTGGCGCGGCATCCCCTGAAGCAGATGCTGGAGCGCGGCCTGCGCGCGACCGTGAATTCCGATGACCCCGCCTACTTCGGGGGCTACGTCGAGGACAACTTCCGGGCGGCGGGCGCCGCCCTCGACCTGGGCGCCGACGACGTCATCACGCTGGCGCGGAATGCCTTCGAAGCCTCCTTCCTGCCGGCCGAGGACAAACTCCGCATCCTCCGGCACCTCGAGGCCACGGTGTAGCCTACGTAGGAGTTCCGGCGGGGGGACGCCACCGGAGAAGGAGGACAGCATGCGACTGACGGCACTGATTTCGGCCTTCGCGATCGCGCTCGCGGCTGGCAGTTCCAGCGGGTTGGCGGTGTCCGCGGCGGCCTCGCCGACGAATGTCGATGTCAGCCAGCGGCAGACCAACGAGTCGGAGGAGGCCATCGCCGTCAATCCCACCAATCCCAAGAACATCGTGATGGTCACCAACGTTGACGTCCCCGCCGCCGGGATGTTTGAAGGCGTGAGCTTCGACGGCGGCAAGACCTGGACCAGGTCGCTGATCGGGAGCAACGACAACCTGGGCGCGGCCTGCTGC
>DASPZT010000155.1:0-6718 GCA_035636135.1 Candidatus Limnocylindria bacterium
CCCGAGGCGGCGCCCTCCGTCAGCTTGTGCCCGTCCGCATTCGGATTCAGGTAGTGCTGCTGGATGGTCTGGAAGACCTCTTCCAGCCCCTGCAGGTCGAGGTCGCGGGTGGGCGGACGGTACAGGAGGACCGTCTTCACCCAGTCGGGCGCATACCCGCCGTACTGTAACTCCACCAGGCTACCGAGGTAGAAGGCGCCCAGCGCGACGACCAGCACCACGGCAACGGTTCGGAGGCGAGCCATGAAACCGAATTATGGAGACACGCCGTCCGCGGCTATGGGAGGTAGATCAGGGGGTTCACCGGCGTGCCGTTGATGTCGATCTCGAAATGCAGGTGTGCGCCGGTCGAGTTGCCGGTGCTGCCTTCGTAGCCGATGACCTCGCCTTTGACCACTTCGGAACCGTTCGCCTGGGCGTAGTTGGAGAGGTGGCCGTACAGGGTGGCGAACCCATTGGCGTGCACGATGATGATGTAGTGGCCGTAGCCACAGAGGTACGCCGAGGTCCACGAGCACGTCATGGTGAAGTTGTGGACGAACCCACCATCGGCCGCCCGCACGGCGCTGCCCCAGTCCGCGGCGATGTCGATCCCGGAGTGGAAGTGCCGGTAGGGGCAGCTGGGTTCGTAGGGCTCAAACGGATAGCTGGTGCAGCCGAACCCCTGGGTGAGCACGCCCTCCAGGGGCCACATAAAATGCCCCGACGAGTGGGCGCCCAGGCTCTCGGCCACCAGCTCCTGTAGCTGCTGCCGCACGGCCGCCCGCTGCGCCTCCATGGCGTCCAGCTCGCGCTGCACCAACGCCTCCACCACCGCCACCCGCTGCTGGGCCGCGGCCTGCTGGACCCGCATCGACTGCAGTTGAGCCTGCTGCTGCCGGATACTCGCCACCACCGCCGCCTGCTCGTGCTGCTTGACCTCCAGGTCGGCTTTGAGGCCGGCCACCACCCGGCGTTCCAGACGGAGCTGGTCCACCTGCCGGTTGTCCTCGCGGACGATGTCGGCGAAGAACAGGGCTCGATTGAGGAGGTCCACGAAGTTGACGGCCGAGAAGACCAGTTCCACGCCGCTGATACTGCCGCTCTTGTAGAGGTGGCGCATCCGAGCGCCCATCTGGGCGATGTGGTCGGCGAGCTCGGCTTCCTTCTGGGCCAGCTGGACCTTGGCGGCGTCGACCTGGTCGTTGAGGACCTGGAGTTTGCCTTGTTCTTCCCGGATCTGGTTCGCCACCGCCACCAGCTGGCTGTCCAGGGCGACGATCTGCGCCTTGAGCGCCCGGTCCTCCGCAGCCAGCTTGCCCAGCTCGGTCTGCATCTGGCCGATCTTGCCGTTGATCCCGTTGAGCTGCCCCTGGGTGTTGTTGATCAGGTCGCCAAGGTCGGACGGCATCACGCCAATCAGCAGAACCAGGACCAGGATCGCGGCGGGCAGTCTCAGCCTCACCCCCACCCCGACCCTCCCCCTGAGGGGGAGGGAGATACCAGCCTTCACTGATGCAGGAACCGGCGCACACCGAGGTAACTGCCGAAGACGCCCAGGAACATGCCGAAGGCCAGCATGGCGGCCAGCACCACGCGGAGGAAACTGGGATCGTAGAAGAAGGGCACGAAGATGAGCACGCTCTGCAGGTTCTGGACGGCGGGCCGGTAGCCAAATCCCACGATGGCCACCGCCAGGATGGCGCCCGCGCCGCCGGTCATGATGCCCTCCACGATGAAGGGCCAGCGGACGAACCAGTCGGTCGCCCCCACCAGCTTCATCACCTCGATCTCCTTGCGCCGGAGGTAGATGGCGGTGCGGATGGTGAGCATGATGATGAAGACGGAGAGCCCGGTGAGGGCGATGATGAGCACCAGCCCCGCGACCCCGGCGACCCGCGCCAGCAGGATGATCTTGTCGATCACGCTGGGCTCATAGTTGGTGGCCGGCGACTTGTCCACCAGCGGGGAGGTGCGGACCTCCTTGTCGATGGCGGCCAGGTCGCGGATGTCGTGGACGGTCACGTCCAGGCTGGCCGGCAGCGGATTGGTGCCCAGGGACTCGACGACTTCGGGGGACAACGCCGGCATCTGGCGAAACTTTTCCATGGCCTGGTCCTTGGTTACGTAGGTCACGGCGCTGACCCGCGGATCGCGCTCCAGGTGGGCCTTGAAATCCATGGCGCTGCTAAGTGGCGTGGTGTCGGCCAGAAAGATGGAGATCACGCTGGCCCGCGATTTCTCGACGTTGACCACTTCGTCCAGGGAGTGCAGCCCGAGCAGCAGGCTGCCCAGCGCCAGCAGCACCACCCAGACGATCAGGAGGCCGGCCACGCTGACCGTGGCGTTCCGCCAGAAGTTCTGCCAGGCGCTGCTGGCCGCGAACTCAGCGCGATTCCAGATTCGCCTGAGCATGGTAGCCTCCCGCGTCTTCATCGCGGGCGATGCGACCGCCCTCGATGGCGATCACCCGCCGCCGCATGACGTCCACGATCTCGCGATTGTGGGTGGCCATCAGCACCGTCGTGCCGCGGGCGTTGATCTGCAGCAGCAGCTGCAGGATCTCCCACGAGGTGGCCGGATCCAGGTTCCCGGTCGGTTCGTCGGCCAGGAAGATCTTGGGGTCGTGCACCAGCGCCCGGGCGATGGCGACCCGCTGCTGCTCCCCGCCCGAGAGTTCATCCGGGAACTTCTTCTCCTTCCCGTCCAGGCCCACGATGCTGAGCACCTCTTCCACCTTGGGCTTGAGATGACGCAGCTCGCCGTCCGTCACCCGGACGGCGAAGCCCACGTTCTGAAACACGGTCAGGTTAGGCAGCAGCTTGAAGTCCTGGAAGACGATGCCGATTTTGCGGCGGAGGTGCGGCAGCTGGCGGCGCTTGAGCCGCCCCAGCTCCTGACCGTCGACGAAGATCTTGCCGGTGGTGGCTCGCTCTTCCCGGATCAACAGCCGCACCAGGGTGGACTTGCCGGCGCCGCTGGGTCCCACCAGGAAGACGAAGTCCTGGCGCGGCACCTCCAGGGAGATCTCGCGCAAGGCCTCCGTCCCATTGGGGTAGGTCTTGCTCACGTTCTGGAACGTGATCAGGGGGGTGGCGTCGGAGACCATGGTGCTCACCATGTTGCGCCGAACGGTCAGCGCCGCCTCGGCCGATTCGGTGTCATCCGACTCGGGCGCGGTGGCGGAACGAGGACGTCGAAGGGTGTCGATCTCAGCTCCTTGGGCAACTCATTTCGGTGACGAAGCGGGACGGGTAGTACGACTGAGCTGGGCCCCGAAGGACCCTCGACAGGCGGAAGTATACGGCATCGGGGCGATGAGTTCGCCCGAAAAAGCCCGGATCCACCGGTCGGGCGCCGCAGATCGGGATGCGGGGCGTGTCGAGCCGAAGGAGGCGACGAGCACGCGAGGGAGCGCATCCGTCGATGCGTGACCGAGCGCGCGCAGGCGACGACGCCCGGAGCCCGGGGCCGCCGGACGGACGAAGCAGATTGGGATGCGGGGCGCGCCGAGCCGTAGGAGGCGACGAGCACGTGAAGGAGCGCATCCGTCGATGCGTGACTGAACGCGCGCAGGAGACGACGCCCGGATCGGCCGCCTCCGCGCCCAAGATGCGAGTTTGTTCCGGCGGCCTCGGGCTCAGGCCGCATCCGCGCCCGAGATGCAAGCTCGAGCCGGTGGATTCGGGCTTAGGGCCCCAAATTCCTGGGGGCGCGCGATCGCGTGTCTATACTCGCTCCCGTGTCCGACCTCGGCGTCCCCATGGTGGCGGAGGACCGAGGCGAGGTGCGGGAAGCCACCCACACCGGCCACCTGATGGTGGTCGACGCGGAGGGTCGGCTGTTGGCCGCCCTGGGCAACCCCGACCGCCTGACCTACTTCCGGTCGAGCGCCAAGCCCTTCCAGGCCATCGCTGCGCTCCGCAGCGGCGCCCGGGAGCGATTCGGGCTGACCGACGAACACGTGGCGGTGATGGCCGCCTCCCACGCTGGCGAGCCCCGGCACGTCGACCTGGTGCGCGACCTGCTGCGCCGAGCGGGCGTCCCGGAGGACGCCCTGGCCTGCGGCGCTCACTGGCCGCTGTCGGAAGCCGCGGCCCAATCCGCCCGAGCGGCCATGCCGGCTCCTATCCCGGTCTTCAACAACTGCTCCGGCAAGCATGCCGGGATGCTGGCCGCCGCGCAGGCCCTGGGCGCCCCATGGGAGGGCTATCTCTATCCGGTTCACCCGGTGCAGGTTGAGGTGCGCCGAACGGTGGAGGCCTTTACCGGCTGCCCGCCGGAGGCGACCCCCTATGGGACCGATGGCTGCAGCGCCCCCAACCCGGCGGTGCCCCTGCAGGCCATGGCCCAGAGCTTCGCCCGGCTGCTGGCCAGCCCGGACCCGGTGGCCCGGCTGGTGGTCGGGGCCATGACCGCGCACCCCTACCTGGTTAGCGGTACCGACCGCTTCGACACCCGCTTGATGGAGCTCAGCCGCGGCCGCCTGCTGGCCAAGGGCGGGGCCGCCGGCCTCCACTGCCTGGCCGACCGGGAGTCGGGGGGCGCCCTGGCCGTGAAGCTGGAGTCGGGCAACGGGGCCTTCGTGCCCGCCGCCGTGCTGGCGGCCCTGGGGCAGCTAGGGTGGCTTCCGGAGGCCAGCCTGGACTCGCTACGGGCGTTCGCCTCCCCCACCCTGCTCAACTACCGCCGCCTGGAGGTGGGCCGGGCCTACCCCATCTTCGAGCTGCCGACGTAACGGCGGTGTAACGGCCTCCCGGTGCCGGCTGACCGAGACCCCCTCCCCTAACCCCTGCCCACGCGGGAAATCCCGCGACCCTGACAACGATGGCTCCCCGCAAGGGGGAGGGGACAATCGGACTCCCCCAACCCTTCCCCGCAAGGGGAGGGGACAGTCCGACTGACGGTTCCCGCTCGGGGGCGGGGTTATACCGCCGTGTTCGGGCTGCAACACTGGCGGTGGCGCATCGCCTTCGGACTGGCGGCGCTGCTGGCGGCCCTGTACCTCTGGCGCATGGTGCTGCCCATCCTGGGGCCGGCCACCCCCCGCGCCGACGATTTCCAGGACTACTGGCAGGCGGCGCTCCAGATCCGGACCGGCGGCGATCCGTATGCCGACTTCGACCGCACCCACACCCAGCAAGACTGGACGCTGAGCAGCGGCTACCTGTACCCCCCGGCCTTCGCCGCCCTGCTGGCGCCGTTCACGGTGTTTCCGAACGGGCTGGCGGTTCGGGTGTGGTTGCTGCTGATGCTGGCGATGATGCTCGGCAGCCTGGTGCTCGTCTACCGCGTGCTCGGCCCACCGGGTCCGGCAGAGGCGCTCTGCATGCTGGTCATCCTGGTCACCTTCTTTCCGGTGACGGCCACCCTGCTCACCGGGGCCATGAATCCGGTCCTCCTCCTGCTGCTCACCCTGGCGTGGGCCGCCTGGCTCCGCCGCCGCGACATGGTCGCGGGCAGCGCCCTGGGGGCGGCCATCGTAGTCAAGCTGATCCCCGCGGCCCTGATCCCTTACCTGCTGGTACGCCGCCACTTTCGGCTGCTGCTGGCCGCGGCCGCGGCGGCGCTGGTAGGGGTCGCGCTCGGTCTGCTGGTCACCAGCCCGGCCCACAGCCTGCATTACTTCCGGGACATGGTGCCGCAGCTGTCGGCGGGCAGCGGGTACCGCGAGAACGAGTCACTCGCTGGTCTGGCGAGCCGCGTGTGTAATCCGGCGACCGCCGACATGGGCGGCAACGGTGGCTGGTGCGGCCGGATGGTTGCCTGGCCCGCCGTCGCCGTCGTGCTCGGCCTGGTCATGATCGCCACCCGGCGGCGCGAGCGGTCCGGGCTGGAGTTTGGGCTGGCGGTGGCCGCCCTGCCCCTAGTCAGCAGCGTCACCTGGGGCTTTCACCTCGTCCTGCTGCTGCTCCCCATTGCCCTCCTGCTCCACCATCACTTCCGGGTAGCGCCCTTGCCGCGGTGGCAGGTCCGCCTGCTGCTGCTGGCGTGGCTCTGCTTCTCGGTCTTCCCCGGCCTTCACTACCTGCTGGTGTTCCGTCCGCTGCCGCCCGGCCTGTGGACGACGCTGGTGACCCGGGTGATCGCCGAGAGCTACCTGCTCGGCACCCTGCTCCTGTTCGGGGTTATCTGGCAGACGGTGCGGGAGGCCGCGCGGACGCAGGTGGAGCAGGTCGTGACTTCGGCAGCTGCCTGATTACGGCTGCTCGCCGTTTCGCGCCACGTCCCAGCGCAGGAAGGATTCCATGAACGGCTCGATTTCCCCGTCGAGGACGGCCTGCACGTTCCCCATCTCGAACCCGGTCCGATGGTCCTTCACCAGCGTGTAGGGATGGAGCACGTAGCTGCGGATCTGGCTCCCCCACTCCATCGATTGCCGGCCTCCCTTGAGCTGCTGCCGTTGCTCGGCTCGCTGCTCCGCCTGCATGGTGGCCAGCCGCGAGCGCAGCACTTTCATGGCCGTCTCCCGGTTCTTGATCTGGGAGCGCTCGTTCTGGATGGTGACGATGATCCCGGTCGGCACGTGAGTGAGCCGCACCGCCGACGAGGTCTTGTTGACATGCTGGCCGCCGGCGCCGCTGGACCGGAAGGTATCGACATCGAGATCCTCCGGGCGGATCTCGATGGGGGCGTCGTCCTCGATCTCGGGGATGACCTCCACCAGGGCAAACGAGGTATGCCGCCGGTGGGCCTGGTCGAACGGGGAGAGCCGCACCAGGCGGTGCACGCCGTGCTC
>DASPZT010000156.1:0-3351 GCA_035636135.1 Candidatus Limnocylindria bacterium
TCCCTCCCCACAAGACAAGGGGGAGGGAGAAGCTGACGAAAACCAGCACCCTGTCAAAAACTCAGCTGTTCGGACGTCTCCTTGGTATGAGCACACCACCGAGAGTCACCAACGAGTCCCGCCCTGAATTCGAGGTTGACGCGCCAGCTCAGCCGAACCTCGACGTCCTCAGCGGGGAGGTCAAGACCGTGCTGGACTTGCTCGCCCAACTCCACGAACAGACCCTGGCCCTGGTCGAGGCCCTCAGCGAGATGAACGAACGCACGTATCAGCCCGCACTCGAGTTCTTACGCGACATTCAAACCCGCGTCCGTGGCGGGCCTGCCAAGAAATAGCCCAACCCGTGTCCCCCCTTCTTCCGAATTTCCCCTCCCCCTCAGCCGAGGGGGAGGGGGATTCGGCTTAGGCGACGGCAACCTCGGGAACCGCAGGCTCCACGGTCACCGCCTTCTTGTTCGAGACGAGCACACAGCTCAATGCGGCGAGCGCCAGGACTGCGACGCCCACCCCAATGGTTGGCCGCATGGCCAGGATGTACCCCTGATTGAACACCTCGTGCACCAGGTGCTGGAGCTGGGTGGCGACCTGCGCCGGCACGTTCGCCGGCAGGTGGATGCCGCCGGTCTGCCCACGCCCCACCTGAAAGCCAGTCTTGGCGGCGTTGCTGAAGCCGTTCACGAACTGCGATTGAAATGCCGGGGGCAGTTGCGCCGAGGCGGTCACCGCCTGGTCGTGCAGGGAGATCGCCAGCCGGTTCTGGAGCACGGCCCCGACACCGGCCGCGCCGAACGCCGCCCCCAGCTGCCGGGTGGTGTTGAAGACGCCCGAGGCGGCCCCGGCTTGCTGCGGCTGGATGTCGCGCATGGCCGTCGTGGTCATGGGGGCGAAGATCATCCCCATCCCTACTCCGGACACGACCAGCGGCAGCACGAAGGTCTGCCAGGTCGAGTGCACCGTCGCCAGCGCCGCGACGATGGCCATCCCGGTCCCGAAGAGGGTGAGACCCCCCATCAGGAAGTACTTTCCCCCGAACCGATCCGTCAGGCGACCGGCGAAGGGCGCCACGAACATGGAGGCGACCGACATGGGGGCGAAGGTGAGCCCCGACAGCAGCGGCGACATGCCCAGGACGGACTGGGTGTAGATGATCAGGGGCAGCATGATCCCCTGCATCCCGAACGCCATGGCGGCCGCGACCCAGTTCATGATCGAGAAGTTGCGGATGGTAAACAGGCGCAGCGGCAGCAGCGGCTCGGCCTGGAACTGCTCGAAGACGAGGAAGACCGCCAGGAGCAGGATGCCGAACCCGATCACCACGGGGATGGTCAGCCAGCCCGTGATGGTGCCCCAGTCATAGCGCTGGCCTTCGATCAGGCCGTAGACAATGGCGAACAGGGCCACGCTGGACAGCGCGACGCCCACCAGGTCCAGGCGATGCCGCCGGCCCGGGCGCAGGTCCGGGATGAGCACGAAAGTGCCGATCAATGCGATCACGCCTAGCGGCACGTTCATGTAGAAGATCCAGCGCCAGTCCCAGTTGGTGACGATCAGGCCGCCCAACGTGGGACCGAGGATGGTGGAGATGCCGGCCACCGCGCCCCAGATCCCGAAGGCGGCGCCCCGGCGTTCCGCCGGAAAGATCGAGGTGATGATCGTGAGCGTCTGGGGCGCCAGCATCGCGCCGCCGACACCCTGAAGAATCCGCGCGGCAATCAGCTGGGTGTCGGTTTGCGACAGCCCGCACAGGGCGGAGGCCGCCGTAAAGAGCACGAGCCCGGCGGCGAACAACTGCCGGGGGCCGAAGATGTCGCCCACCCGGCCGGCCGTGATCAACAGGACGGCGAAGGCGAGCAGGTAGCCGTTAAAGACCCACAGGACCTGGTCCAGCGAGGTGTGCAGGCTGGTCAGGATGCTGGGCGTGGCCACGTAGACGATGGTCATGTCCAGCAGGATCATGAAGAACCCGAGGCTCAGCACCAGCAAGATCGCCCACGGGTTCCGGGTGGTTTCAGTCATTGTTTCCCTCCTCATGTGACTGATTACTCAATAACATCTGAGACCAAAAAAATTCCATCGCTCTACGCGAATCCAAGGACTTCGTGGGCCCAGCGGGCAGGATCGCCGGTCGCCGGCAGGTGCATGCAGGCCGCCACGTTGAGCAGCATGCCGCGGGCGAAGAACTCGCTCAATTCGCGGCCTTCCACCCCACTCAGTTCCGACACCAGGGTGCGCAGCCGGTTCCACCGATTTCGCACCAGGCGACGTACGTCATCGTCCCAGCACGCGGCGTAAGCCTGCATCTGCATCAGGGGGGCCTCTGGCTTGGCAAGCAGCCGCATGTACGCATGGCCCATCGCATGCAGGCGAGCCCCAGGACCGGTGAGGTGTGGGTGTCCTGACGGGTCGTGACCGACGGCCTTGAGCTGGGCCCCGATGTCGGCGTCCGTGCGTCCCTCCGCCGTGTTCTTGAGCACCGCCTCGAATCGGTCGAAGCACGCATCTACGGTTGCCAGGAAGAGATCCTTCTTATTGGGCCACAGCCGGAAGATGTAGGGCTGCGAGATGCCGGCCCGTTCGGCGATGGCTTCGGTGGAGGTCCCGTCCAGGCCGTGAATGGCGAACTCGGCCATGGCCGCCTTGAGCACCTGCTCCCGCCGATCCTCCGCCGACATCCGGTGGGCTGGGCTTGGAGTTCTGGTCGCCGCCTTCATGTAAGTGATTATTCACTAACTACGATCGGTTGTCAAGACCACACGTCCACCTGACGCCGCCTCCCCTGGCCCTATGGGACAGGGAGCCCTGAGCGATACTGGACTCGCATGTGCATGTCCCCCGGCGAGTACACCGACCCCGGCACGCCGAAGGCCACTCGGGAATACGAGCGGAGACTGCAAACGGACGACGGGGCCTCGGTGCGGGGCTTTACTGCGGAGCCCGAGGGCGGGCTTGGTGCCGGCGCCGTCCTGATCATCCACGACATCTGGGGCTACACCGACTTCTACAAGGACCTGGCCCGCCGGATTGCCGCCGAGGGCTACGCCGGTGTCCTGATCGATCTCTATGCCCGCCAGGGCGACCTGCCTCCCGAATTGCGGACTCCGGAGCGGAAGCCGGTCACGGCCAACGCGATGGCAATGGCCCGGGACCGGGCCGCCAAGGCCTCCCAGGATCGGATCCTCAAGGACATTCAGCTGGCGGTCGACGGCTTGCACCAGCAGGGAGCGCCGGGTGTCGTCTGCTGGGGCTTCTGCTGGGGCGGCGCCGTCGGCTATGTGGCCGGGGCACGGATCCGCGGGCTGGCCGGCGTGATCGCCTATTACGGCTTCCTCAGAGTCGGGCCGCCCCGCACGT
>DASPZT010000157.1:0-2058 GCA_035636135.1 Candidatus Limnocylindria bacterium
GTGGGGCGTGAACGAGCTGCCGGGCTGGGGCCACCGAATGGCGCCCCAGCGCGTGCTCGGGGAGATGAACGCGCTTGGGCTGCAAGCCACCGAGCTCGGCCCTCCGGGTTACCTGCCTTCTGAACCGGGTGCCTTGCGCGAGCTGTTGGGCCGAACGGGCCTCTCGTTGGCGGCTGGTTTTCTAGCCGTGGTCCTGCATGACCACGACCACCGAGCGGAGGCGATGGCCGAGGTGCGAAACGAGGCGGAGGCATTGGCAGCCGCAGGAGCGGACGTTCTCGTGCTGGCGGCAGCACTTCCCGGCGACACCTACGACCGGCACGATTCCCTGCCCAAAGAGGCCTGGGCGAGGCTCACCGAATCCCTCGCGGCGGCATCAGAGATCGCGGCCACGAACCGGCTTGGTCTCGCCCTTCATCCGCACGCGGGAACCGCCATCGAGAGCGCACAGGAGGTGACGAAGCTGCTGGAGACGACTGACGTTGATATCTGCCTCGACACGGGGCATTTGTTCCTGGGCGGCTCCGACCCGCTGACGGTCGTGGTCGCCGCCGGCTCCAGGGTGCGTCACGTGCATCTGAAGGATGTCGATGCCGCGACGGCGGCACGCGTTCGCTCAGGGGAGCTTGCCTATGCGGCGGCGGTGCGATCGGGACTGTATCGACCCTTGGGCCAGGGTGCCCTGGACATTGCGGCCGTCTTCAACCGCTTGCAAGACTCCAGGTACAACGGCTGGTACGTGCTCGAGCAGGACACGGCGCTGACTGCCGAGCCGGAACCGGCCGAGGGGCCCATTGTCGGCGTGCGGCAGAGCCTCGAATTCTTCCGGGCACTTTATTCCGGCGCCAAACAACCAACCTCACAATCCAAGGAGAAAGAGTCATGAGTCGTATTGGGGCGGTAATCGGGCTCGCTGCCGTTTGCTTCTTGGTGGCGGCGTGTAATACGGGCACGACGGGCACAAGCAGCAGTCCAGCGTCAGGGACCAGCGGTGCAAGCTACAAGATCTACATGGTCACTCACGGTGACAACGGCACCTTCTGGTCGGTGGTGCAGAAGGGCGCCAAGCAGGCGGCGTCTGACCTCGGCGTCTCGCTCAACTATCAGGGGAGCAACAACGACGACACGCAGGAGTGCCAGTTCATCAGTGCGGCGGTGACCGCCAAGCCCGACGGGCTGGTCGTCTCGCCACACAGCCAGACCGTCCTCGACTGCGCAAAGCAGGCCGCGGCCGGCGGGCTGCCCCTGATCCTGATCAACAATTGCGGCGTGACCGCCAGCGGCCAGAGCTATATCGCCTACTCAGGTGCCGTCACCTGCGTGGGCCAGCCGGAGTCGGCAGCGGGCCAGCAGGCGGGTGTGCGGCTGAAGGCCGACGGTGGTCACCATCTCCTGTGCGTCATCCATGAGGCCACGAGCACCAGCCTGCGCGACCGCTGCGCGGGCGCCAAGGTTGGCTTCGGCGGCACTGAGACTGACCTCGTCCTGGACAACGCCAAGTCCAACGTCTCGTCCGCCACCGCAACCCTGCAGGCCAAGCTGAGCGCTGACACCAGCATCGACTCCATCCTCGCGCTCGACCCGGACGTGGCCAAGAACATCGTCGAGGCAGCGGTCGCCGGCGCGAGCTCCAAGGCCAAGATCGCGACCTTCGACCTGAGCGCCGGGGTCGTCGCGGACATCCAGAGCGGAAAGATCGACTTCGCGGTCGACCAGCAGCAGTACCTGCAGGGCTACCTGCCGCTCGTGTTCCTGAAGCTCTTCAAATCGAACGCAAACACCGTTGGCGGCTTTGACACGGTGAAGAGTGGACCGGGCATCGTCGACAAGACCAACGCATCGCAGGTTGCATCGTTGGCCGGTCAGGGCACCCGATAGACTGGGGTGGCAAGCTACCGGGCCGGCTTCCGGCCCGGTAGGGCCAATCCGGTGTTGCGATGAGCGTGGCCAGCACACCCGTTCCAGCAGCGCCCGCCCCGAGGGCGAAGGGCGTGGGCACAGACGAGCGCGTAGGCGGCGTGCGTCTGGTCGTTCGCCTGCTCCAGCGTCCAGAGCTGG
>DASPZT010000158.1:0-4384 GCA_035636135.1 Candidatus Limnocylindria bacterium
CGTACCCGAGACCAACGGCAAGACGACCCTGTGTGCGGGATTGGCGCTGTACTTCTGCGAGTTCTCTCCGCAACCGATTGAGATCCCGGTGGCGGCGAGCTCTCGCGAGCAGGCCCAGATCCTGTACCACCAGGCCGAAGCCTTTATCCTCAATTCCCCCACGCTGCATGACCCGGTGACGTCCGCCATCCAAAAGATCCGGGGGAAATTGAAGCTGGTCGTGCCGCGGTTCCGAGCTCTGCATGGCCTGCGCCGGGTGGAACACTGCAGCGGCAGTCGGATCCAGGTCCAGGCAGCCGATGACCGGACGGGGGATGGGGTCATCTTCCGGCTGGCGTTCATCGACGAGTTGCATCGGCATCGAAACCTGGATTTGCAGCGGACCTGGGTGGGGAAGATTGGCAAGATCCAGGGGGCTCAGGTGGTCGTCATCTCGACGGCGGGGGAACCTGGGGGCGAGTTTGAACTGGCTCGCGAGCGGATACGACAGACGGCGACCACGCTGGAGCGTAAGGACTGCTTTGTCCGAGCGGAATCGCCAGAGGTCGTGCTGCACGAGTGGGCGGTCCCTGAGAACGGGGATGTGGAAGACCTGGCCCTGGTTAAGAAGGCCAACCCCTTCAGCCGGATCACGGTGAAGACCCTGGCCTCCAAGCGGCGGCAGCCGACCTGGACGTTGGAGCACTGGCGGCGGTTCACCTGTAACCTGCCCACCCGTTCAGGGCGGGCGGCCATCCAGGAGATGGAATGGGAAGCGGCCCGGTCGGCGGAGAAGATCCCGCCCGGGGTGCCCATCTGGGTCGGGCTGGATCTGGCCTACCAGTGGGACACCACGGCCGCCGTCCCGCTCTGGTGGAAGGACAAGGAATTTCGGCTGCTGGGGCCAGCCGAAGTCCTGGTCCCTCCTCGAGACGGGACGTCGATGCGGCCCCATCTCATCCAGGAGGCCCTGTCGCGGTTGTGGCAACGCAACCCGATCCACACCGTGGTCATGGACTCCAGCAAGGGCGAAGAGATGGCGGTCTGGATCGCCTCCGAACTGGGGGCCAGGGTGCTCAAGCACAGCCAGTCCAATGCGCAGCAGGCGGATGACTACGAGCGGTTCATGGAGGGCCTGCGGACGGGCTCGTTGCATCACTCGGGCGATCAGGCGCTAACCGACCATGCCATGAACGCCGTGGTGCGGCTGCTGCCGGCGTCGGGGGCAAAGTTCGAGCGCTCGGTGGCCGGCCGGATGAACGAAGGCCAGACCCTTCGAGTCATTGACGCGCTGGTCGCCGCCGCCATGGTGCATAGCACGGCGGTGGAGGAACTTGGCAACGACTATCCGCTCCTGGAGAGTGTCTATTGAAATGGGGCTTGTGGGGCCAGGCGGAGACGCCAGCCCAGACGGACGAGGCCAGACAGGCAGCCTACGCCGAGCGGAGCCGTGCTATAGGCGACGGACGGGCGTTCACGACCCCTGAGCCGCCCGGGTTCTTCCGACGCCTGCAAGGGGCCTTCAGGCCCGAACAGCGCACCATCACGTCCCTGCCCTGGAATACCGGCGGGTCGCTGCCGCCGACGGTCTCCCAGCCCAGCGTGGACAACGCCCTGGCGCTGGGCGCCGTCTACGCCGCCGTCAGCCTGCTGGCCCGGACGGTGGCCGGGATGCCACTCCATGCCTATCGTGACGTCGACGGCCGGAAGACCAAGTTGGCCCAGTTGCCCCAGCTGTTCGACGAGCCGTCGGTGCAGGGCGACCTGTTCGACTGGCTGCACCGCTGCATTACCAGCCTGGGGATGTGGGGCAACGCCTACGGACTGATCACGAACCGCGATGGGTACGGCTACCCGACCGGCGTGGAGTGGCTGTCGCCGGAGCACATGACGGTGGTGGACTTCGCCTTCACCGGGCCGGGCTCGTTTCTGCAGCCCATCTGGCGCTGGCGCGGCCGGGTGATTCCGAAGGAAGACCTGGTCCACATCCCGTGGTTCACGCTCCCCTGGCGGGTGCGGGGCCTGTCGCCGCTGGCGGCCTACGCCTCGACCATCAGTACCGGCCTGGGTGCCCAGAAGTTCTCGTCGGACTGGTTCGATGCCGGCGGCGTGGCGGTGGGCACGTTCAAGAACGCCGCCAAGACGGTGGCGCGCGAGGAATCCGACGAGGTGAAGCAGCGGTTGGTGAATGCGATCCGCTCCCACCAGCCCATCGTTTACGGCATGGACTGGGACTACCAGCCGGTGGCGATCAACCCCCAGGAAGCGCAGTTCATCGAGACCATGAAGTTGACCGCGACCCAGGTGGCGGTCATCTATGGCGTCCCGCCTGAGCGCGTCGGCGGCGAGAAGGGCGGCTCCATGACGTACGCCAACACCGAGCAGGAATCGATCGATTTCGTGCAGTTCTCCGTCCTGAACTATGTCCGCAAACTCGAGTCAGCCTTCTTCAAACTCCTGCCAGCTCGCCAATATGTGCGGTTTAACCTCGATTCCCTCATTCGGACGGATCTGAAGACGCGACACCAGGTCTACAAGCTCGACCGCGAGATGGGCTTCCACAACATCGACGAGTTGCGCGATCTCGAGGACCTGCCGCCGCTGCCGAACGGGGAAGGCGAGACCTACGCGCCATTGCTGCCGACTGGACTGGCACCGCTGGAGTCTGAGCCAGACGCCGTCCCCAGCCCCAGCGATCTTCCCGACGTCGTGAATCTGCCGCTGCGCTTGCCCTATGACGACACCACGCTGGACGGCGGCCGAGGCCGAGTGAATTCAGGAGGTCAGGACGAAAATGGCTGACACGCAGCCCTATGGCGATGTGTCCTACGCGGATCCGGGCTACCAGAAGGACAAGGTCAAGCGCTATCCGCTGGACACTAAGGCCCACGTCACGGCCGCCTGGTCATACATCAACATGCCCAAGAACGCCTCGCAGTATTCGAGCGCCAACCTGGCCAGCGTCAAGTCCAAGATTCGCGCCGCAGCCAAACGGTTCGGCATCACCATCGCCGATGCTGGCCGAACACTGGAGGAACAGATGACCACGGAAGTCGAGCGTCGGTACACCGAGTTGCCGGTGGAAGTCCGGACGAATGGCGAGCGGCGCTCCATCGGTGGCTACGCCGCCAAGTTCGGCAGGTTCTCGCAGAATCTGGGGGGCTACGTCGAGCGCATCGATCCAAACTTTTTCAACAAGAGCAAGGGTGATGGCTACCCCGATGTCGTAGCCCGCTACAACCACCGCGACGATTTCCTGCTCGGCTCGACCCAGGGTCGAACCCTGCGGCTGCAGGTGGATGCCCAGGGCTTGAGCTACGAAGTGGACCCCCCCCAGAGCCGCGCCGATGTGCTGGAGCTCGTCCAGCGCGGCGACGTCAGCAAGTCCTCATTCGCCTTCGACAAGGCCGAGTCGGAATGGGCGCTGACGGATCAGGGCTTCCCGATGCGGACCCTGATGACGGGGCGCCTGATCGACGTGGCGCCCTGCCACGCCGGCATCGCCGCCTATCCCGACACGACCGTGGGGCTGCGCTCGCTGGCCGAGCACTTCTCGGCAGACCTCGAGGAAGTGCGCACCCTGGCGGCACAGAACGAGTTGCGTCGGTTCTTTGTTCGCACCGATGGCGGTGCGCCAGCCACCAAACGGATGCTGGGCGCGGCGGCGCTGATCGCCCTCAAGAGCCGCCCCGACCCATTGGAAGGCTTGGACTAGCGCCACTCTTCCCGCCCCTCCTGGCAGGCCGACAGCCACCGGGACTGGACGGGCTTTCTTTCGTTCATTGCGAGGCAGAGCGCCACTCACCTTGCTCGTCGTGTCACTGGGGCAGCGTGCCACGCACCCCGAACTGTTGGATTTCACAAGCAAGGAGAAGCCTCGCAATGAACGACATCATCAAGCGCCTCAACGACAGGCGCCTCAACCTCCTGACGGAGGCCCGCACGTTGGCCGATCAGTCGGCCGAAGAGAACCGGCAATTCTCGCCCGAGGAGCAGGGCCGCTGGGACGGTCTCAACGCCGAGATCGATTCCATCGACAAGCGGATGCGCGGGATGGCGGAGCAGGAGAAGCGGAGCAAGGAAACCGCCGACCTGTTCAATCGGCTGGATGGCCAGTCCAGCACCAGCGGCGCGCCGGACAGGGAGTCGCCCCAGGCGGCCGAGTTGCGATCCTGGATGCTAGGCGGCGGTCGGGGTAATGCCAAGGATGGGACCAACGGGTTCGTCTACAACCCAACAGGCAGAGCCAAAGCCTTCATGAGCCCCGAAGAGCAGCGTGTGCTGAGCAAGCTCACCGCTGGGGCTGGCGGCAACCTGGTTCCCGTCAGCTTCTACGACCGGCTGATGGCCCACCTGGTGGAGGTGTCGGGCATCCTCCAAGCTGGCCCGACCATCATCAACACCG
>DASPZT010000159.1:0-9043 GCA_035636135.1 Candidatus Limnocylindria bacterium
GATCATCTTGGGGTTGAGTGGCTTGCCCGTCAGGTAGGCGGGACACTGCTCCTGGCAGCGGCCGCACTCGGTACAGGAGTAGAGGTCGAGCAGGTGTTTCCAGGACCACTGGGTAACCACGCTGGTCCCGAAGTGATCGGCGTGCTCGAGGTCGATGGAATCCAGCGCAGCGGCGGGCTTGGGACCCAGCTTGCGGAAAAAGATGTTGGGGATGGCCACGATAATGTGCAGATGCTTGGAACTCGGGATGTAGACGAGGAATGCCAGCACCGCCAGGATATGGAGCCAGTAGAAGATCTCGTGGGGGACGATCGCCGCCGAGCCCTGCCAGCCGATGCGCTCGAACCCACGGGCGATGGCCGACGAGATCGGGCGCCAGGCCGCCGACGGGTCACCGCCCTGGGCGATGCGGGCCGCCGTCTGGCCCAACATCCCGATCATGATGGTGGCAATCAGGGCCAGGATGACGGCGGCGTCCAGCTCGTTGCTCTCGTGGAACTGCCGGGGCCGGATCACCACCCGGTTGACGGCCGCCATCGCGACGCCGACGAGGACGAGCGCACCGAACAGGTCCTGCAGGAAGGCGAGCCAGGTGGTGCCCCCCATCCGGGCCAGACTAAAGCCCGGGTACAGGCCCTCCCCGAACGCCTCGATGATGGCGGTCAGGAGGACGACGAATCCGTAGAAGATGAAGAAATGCAGGATGCCCGAGTACAGGTTGCGGAACATCCGGGTGTGCAGCCCCACGTACTTGACCACCCCCAGCAGCCGCAGCGGGATGTGGTCAAACCGGTTCTCGTTGGGGCCCAGTCGGAGCAGCCGGTAGAGCCGCCGCGCCCGGATGGCGAAATAGATGACCGCAGCCGCTAGCACGGCCAGGACGGCGGCCTGCTTGAGCAGGGTCATTGCCAGCAATCGTACCCTGAGACCTTGCGAGTCCTCGGTTTGACGGGTGGCCTGGGGTCGGGAAAGTCCACGGTCTCGCGGATGTTCGCCGACCTGGGCGCCGAGGTGATCGACGCGGATCAATTGGCGCGCGAGGTGGTGATGCCCGGCAAGCCAGCCCTCAAGGAGATTGTCGACACGTTCGGCCGCGAGTTCCTGCGCAAAGATGGGATGTTGGATCGGCCACGGCTGGGCCACCTGATCTTCGGCGACCCCACCGCCCGGACCTGGCTCAACGCCATCACCCACCCACGCATCCAATCGCGAATGGCAGAGGAGATTTCGGCTCGCGAGTCGAAGGACGGCATCCTGGTGCTGGACATCCCGCTGCTCTACGAGAATCGCCGCACCTCTATTGTCGAGGCGGTAGTCGTGGTCTGGGTCGATCGGGCGACCCAGATCCAGCGCCTGGTTGAGCGTGACGGGCTCAGCGAGGCCGAGGCCCAACGCCGAATCGCGGCGCAGCTCTCGCTGGACGAAAAGCGCAAGCGCGCCGACTTCGTGGTGAACAACACGCTGACCCTCGAGGCCACCCGCGAGCAGGTGGCCGACGTGTACCGCAAGTTCCGAGCCGGCCCCGAGGCGTAACCTCGTGGAGTTCCTCGAGCCGTACGACCCGCCGGGCATGCGCCTAGCTCGCACTACCCGTCGCGCCTCCGGATTGCTGGCCGTGCAGGTGGGCGCGATCGCGGAAGATGAACTGGCCATTGCCATCGTCGTCGACTCGCCGGGAGCAGTGTCGGTGGCCATGCCGCTCGTCGACCAGGGCTTCGATGGGTACGCGCGGCGGCTCCGCACGCTCTCGGTCGCGCCGTATCAGCTCAAAGCCCGGCGGACGCTCAGCCACGATGGCCGCTACATCGCCTACCCGCGGGCGCACTCGATTCGGGATGATCCGAAGGGGCATGTCATCTTTTCTTACCTGCCAGGGCCGCACCTGCGCACCCATCGGAAGCTGTGGATCATTCCCACTCCCTACTTCATCCAACATTGCCCACGGGTGACCACGGCGGACGGCTCGATTGATCAGTACGTGTTTCAGTCACCGTTGGAGGGGGGCCGCAGCCAGTGGAACCGCTTCTACGTCGATATCGACGACTTACGAACGGCGTGGTTGGACCGTATCCCCGGCTGGAAAACGCTGCCCACGCTCCCCTTGGCCGTCGCGCCCGCAGCCAGCTCAGCGTTCGGCGGCTACGGCGAACTCTGGGTCTCGGCGCAACTGGAGCTCGTCGGAAAGAATCGCCTGGTCGTGGCCCGGGAGCGGATCGATGTCGATGCCGTCGATCTCCTGTTGCACGATCTCAGGAGCTACGGCGTCGCCGGACTCCAGGTAAAGACGGCAACCATCAACGCCGATTTGGGAGTCCAGCTGAATGTCTCGAAGGACACGTTTTTCGAGGATGATCGGTTATTCGTCGTCATTCTTCCGGCGCATCGCGATGGTCAGCTGCACGAGACGTCTTTTCTGGTCCCGTCATCCGTGATCCCCGCGATCACCAGCACGATCCAGGATGGGACACGGGTCCGATACCAAACGAACTTCAGGGTGGATCCGCCCTCCGAGAAGTTGCGACCCTTCGCGGTCCCCACGGCCAAGCTTGCGGCCGCCATCATCCGGGCGGCGTTTCGCTGATCCCCCGCTACTGCTTGGGGTCGGAGCAGGCGTAGGCGCCGTCGTCGAGCGAGATCCACACCTGATCGCTGGGGCAGCCTCCCCGGTCGTGGCTGAGCGGAACGATCTTGCCGCTGTGCCGGCCGGCGCAATCGGCTCCCTGCGCGCCGGTCCCGCCCACGTTCTCGACGCAGGTGCCGATCAGGGGGCGGTCGCGGCCTGGACGGCCGGTGCCAAGGCAGGGGTGGCGGGAGGAGGAGCCTATCCCTCGATAGGTGACGACTTCCGCCGGGCCCCCTAACGCTGGCATCAACGCCGCAGGCGCCTGGCCGCCCAGGCCGATGAATTTCCAACGAATTTCTGATCCGGGACACTAGTCCACCGTGATGGGCGTGGGCGGTGATGCGGCTTCGCTGAGATCCAGGACGGGCTCCACACATACGTCGCGGTCGCCGAAGATGGCCATCCATTCGGCTTGCGTCTTGGCTGCCAGGACACCCGCCACCTCGGGAATCGCGCCGGGGTCAGCCTGCCGGGGAATGAGATCCTCGCGACCAATCGCCTCGCAGAAGCTGCGCCAGAAGTTCGGTTCCAGGGCTCCCACGGTGAGCAAGCCGTCGGCGGCGCGGTAGATGTGGTAGCAGGGGAGCCCTCCCACCAGGTTGAGCATGGGAATTCCGGCGTCGAATGCCCCTCGCTGAAGGACCAACCAGCTCTTGGCCACGTCCGTCATGGAAACGTCCAGCCGGCGACCACGGCCAGTTCGCTGCCGTTCGACCACGGCCCCCAACACGGCGATGGCGGCCATCATGCCTCCGGCCAGGTCGGCGGTCTGCACCCCGGGAATCATGGGCACGCCGTCCGCTCGCGGCATCACCGACAGGGCGCCGCTGCGCGCCAGATAGTTCAGGTCGTGGCCGGCCCGGTCGCGGAGCGACCCGCTGGAGCCGTAGCCGGTGATGGAGCAGTAGATGAGGCGCGGGTTCACGGCCCGGAGCTGGTCCCACCCCACCTGCCGGCGATCCATCACGCCGGGGCGGAACCCTTCCAGCAGCACGTCAGCGGTCTCCGCCAGCTGCAGCAGGCGGGCTCGGCCCGCCTCGGTCTTCAAGGCAAGCTGCACCACCGGCTTGCCGTGGTGGAGCGCCTCGAAATATGCCTCACCGTTCGGCAGGCTGCGGATCGGATCTCCCCGCGTGGAGACCTCGACCTTGGTCACCGTGGCGCCCAGGTCGGCCAGCACCCGGGTGCAATAGCCGCCCGGCAAGAACTGCGTGAGATCCAGCACCCCCACACCATCCAGCAACATCGCCCTGATACTTTAAGACCCCATGGCCGTAACGAACGCCGAGGTGGCCGCCATGCTCAATCGGGTGGCCGACCTGCTCGAGATCCGGGGCGAGAACTTCTTCAAGCTGCGCGCCTATCGCGAAGCGGTGCGGCAGATCGACAACCTGACCACCGAGGTCGCCAGCCTGCTGCAGACGGGCACCCTCAAAGACGTTCCCGGCATCGGCCCGGCCATTGAGAAGAAGATCGCTGAGTTCGTGACCACGGGGCAGCTCGAGTTTCTGACCGATCTGGAGGCCCAGGTCCCGCCCGCGCTGCTCGATCTCACCCGCGTTCCCGGCCTCGGGCCGCGCACCGCCAAGGAAATTTACGATGGGCTGGGCATCCTGACCCTGGACGCGCTCGAAGCCGCCGCCCGTGATCACCGCCTGCAGACCCTGCCGGGCATCAAAGCCAAAACCGAGGAGAACATCCTCAAGGGCCTCGCCGTGCTCAAGCGCACGGAGAGCAAGACGTACTTTCCGGAGGCACTGCTGCTGGCCGACACCCTGCTGGTGTCGCTGCGGGCGCTGCCGGGCGTGCTGCGGGCGGAGGTGGCCGGCAGCGTCCGCCGCGCCCAGGAGACGGTGGGCGACCTCGACCTGCTGGTCGCCGCTCGCCAGCCGGAGCGGATCGCGGCCGAGCTGGTCCACCTGCCCCAGGTCGCGGAAGTCGTGGCCTCGGGGGGCACCCGATCCACCATCCGCGTCCGGTCCGGTTTTCAGGTGGACCTGAGGGCCGTCGTTCCGGAGAGCTTCGGCGCCGCCTGGCAGTATTTCACCGGGTCGCAGGCGCACAACGTCCAGCTGCGCGGCCGGGCCGAGCGGATGGGCCGGCTGAAGATCAACGAGTACGGCGTCTACCGGGAGGATGGCAGCCGGATCGCCGGCGAGACCGAAGAGGAGGTCTACGCCGCGGTCGGGTGCGCCTGGATCCCGCCCGAGATCCGGGAAGGCCGCGGCGAGATCGAGGCAGCCGCCGCCGGCACGCTGCCCGCGCTCATCCAGCAGGCCGACCTGCAGGGCGACCTCCACACGCATAGCGATTGGAGTGATGGGCGCACGGACATCAAGACCATGGCGCTGGCCGCCCAGCAGCACGGCTACCGTTACATGGCCCTGACCGATCACACCCAATCCTTGCTGGTGGCCGGTGGGCTGACCCCGGAGCGGTTTCGCCAGCGGGGCGCCGAGATCGCCCGCGTCAATCGCGAGCTGGTCGACTTCCGCATCCTGGCCGGCGCTGAGGTCGACATTCTGGCGGACGGCCGGCTGGATCTGCCGGACGACGTGCTGGAGTCCCTTGACCTGGTGGTAGCCAGCGTCCACACGGCGTTCGATCAGTCCAGAGAGGTGATGACGGAGCGGGTGGGCCGGGCTCTGCGCTCCCCGCACGTGGACGTGCTCGGCCATCCGACCTGCCGGCGTCTCGACCGGCGGGAGGGCACCGCCGTGGACCTGGAGGCCGTGATCGCCGAGGCGGCCCGCAGCGGCACGGCCCTGGAAATCAACAGCAGCCCCATGCGCCTGGACCTCAACGACACCTGGGCGCGGAAGGCTCTGGCAGCCGGCGTGCTGCTGGCCGTGGACAACGATGCCCACTATCCGGCCGAGTTCGGGTACGCCCGGTACGGCGTGGCAATCGCTCGCCGGGCGGGCGCTGGAGTCGCGAACGTGTTAAATACACGATCGGTGGATGAACTTCTGGCCCACTGCCGGCAGCGAACAGCAAGGGTCGCGGGCTGACTCCGTTGAACGTGATAGCCGGCCTATCATGCTGGTCAAAAGAGTGATCTAGAACCGTGCTGCAAGAGCTCGTCATCAAAGTGCCGGCGCCGTTTCTGGGCACGCCGGATGTCGGGTTCTCGGCGCGCTATCCGGCCCAGTCGGTGCCCGCTCCCCTGAGGGACGTGCCGTTTATCATCGAGGGCCCCCGGGGCCCCATGCGCCGGTTGCAAGGCCGGCTCCAGCTGTTCCGGGAAAAACGCCACCTCCTACCGGAGGCGACCGATGAGGCCTACACCTGGACGGACCTGGTCCAGCTCAGCGACGAGGTCTTCATCCTGGCCTTCCGGGACGAGAGTCTCAACTCCGAGGCCGAGTTTGAATCCGAAGCCGCCTACCTGGCCAACCTCGTCCGGCCGCTGATCTTCCCGTTCCTGAGAGACTGCGTGCGGATCGGCCAGCTGGCCCTCAGCGACAGTATCGAGTTGAGCGTGCTGCGCAACGCCCACGTGATGGCGGAGCTGGAGCTGCGGCGACCGCAGATCGTGGGCGACAACGGCTCGATCCTGCTCTTCGACCTCAAGCAGGACTAACCGTCACAGAACACCCCCTCCCTGACCCTCGCCCTGAGGGGGAGGGAAAGCGGCTGTCGTCCCCTCCCTTCAGGTAGGGGTAGGGGAGGGTGCAGCCGTTAACGTCGCTGTTTGTTAGGGCGACTTGGTCGGGGTCGGACTGAGTGCCGTGATGACCGTAGGCGCCACCGTAGGGCTCGGGCACGGGGTTGAGCTCGGGCTGGGCGATGGCGAGCCGCTGGCCGAGGGCGTCGCACTGGGTGTCAGGCTAGATGTCGCCGCTGGCGTCGGGCTCGGGGTTGGGCTGGGCGACGGGCTCGCCGACGGACTGACTGACGGACTCAACAACGGACTCGCCGTTGGCGAGACGGTCGGAGTGGCGAGAGGTGCGCACGGAGTGCTCTGCACCAGCACCGAGGTGTCACCCGCCGTGCTGGTGGACTGGTGGGTGAGCAGCAGCGCGGCCGGCACAATGATGATGCCCAGGGCCACGGCCACCACAAAGGCGAGCGCCCCCCACTCCCGGCGCCAGAAGGCCCACGAGGTCAATCGGGTCAGAGGTCTTCGTCCGTTTCCGGGATCGGCTTATTTCGGCTGTTCAGGATACGGACGAAGTCCTGGGCGCGGGCGAGCGCCTTCCACCGCTCCGGAAAGAAATCCTGGGCCACGACCGCGCGGCTAGGCAGCTGAAAGACGGTCACGCACCACTTGTTGAGGGTGTGCGAAACCTCGACCTCGAAGTCGCCCTCCGTATTGAGGTAGCGGACGACTCGGTCCTCGTCGGATCTGCGTCTTCCTGAAACTGCCATTTCTGGACCCGTGGCGATAGGTAATGGGCATCCAAGCTCGAACCATCATTATAGCCCCGCGTTTCAGGGCCCATCCGAAAGCCCGGATCCACCGGTCGGGCGAAGCAGATCGGGATGCGGGGCGTGCCGAGCCGCAGGAGGCGACGAGCACGCGAGGGAGCGCACCCGTTGGTGCGTGACCGAACGCGCGCAGGAGACGACGCCCGGATCGGCCGCCTCCGCGCCCGAGATGCCAGCTCGATCCGGTGGATTCGGGCTTCTACTGAGTGGAGCCCGGTTTGTCTTCGGGGCGACCGTCCAGGCTGGCCAGGTAAGCGCTCAGCTCTTCCCGCAACCCCGGGCGCTCCAGGGCGAAGGCGATCGATGTCTTGAGCAGTCCGGCTGGCGTCCCCACGTCGAAGTAGGTGCCCTCGAATTCGAGCCCGTAGATGGGGCCCTGCTGGGCCAGGGCCCGCAGCCCATCCGTGAGCTGGATCTCGCCGCCCACGCCTTCCCGCGTGCTCTCCAGGAGCCCGAAGATGTTCGGGGTCAGGACATAGCGGCCCAGGATGGCGAGGTCTGAGGGCGCCTCCGCGGCCGACGGCTTCTCCACCATGTCCTCGACCTCGTGCACCCGGCCGTCCGTGCTTTTGACTTTGACGATCCCGTACCTGCTGACCTGGTCCTTGCCCACCCGGAAGAGCGCCAGCACCGGGGCTTGCCGCTGCTGGAACACCTCCATCATCTGGCGCATGCAGGGAACCCGCGAGCGGATGATGTCGTCGGCCAGGAAGACCGCGAAGGGCTCGTTACCCACCAGGTCCTTGGCCATCAGCACGGCGTGCCCCAGGCCCAACGGCTCCTTCTGGTGGATGTAGGTGATGTCCACCATGTCGGAGATCTTGCGCACCAGCTGCAGCTCGCGGGTCTTGCCCCGGTCCTTCAAGTAGTGCTCCAGCTCGAACGAGATGTCGAAGTGGTCGACGATGGCCCGCTTGTCGCGGCCGGTGACCACGATGATCTGATCGATGCCCGAGGCGACGGCCTCCTCCACCCCGTACTGGATGATGGGCTTGTCCACCACCGGCAGCATTTCCTTGGGTTGGGCCTTGGTGGCCGGCAGGAACCGGGTGCCCAGGCCGGCGGCGGGAAAGACGGCTTTCCGGATGCTACTCATTCACACCAGCCTAGCGGAGGGGCGCGTAGCGGTCCAAGAACTTGAAGATATCATCCCGGACCTGGGGGGCCTGGGCGCTGGTGAGCAGGCCGATCCCGTGAGCCGGTCCGGGCACGATGTCGAGCGCGCGGTCGGGGCCGGCGCTGTCGTACAGGGCCTGCGCGCTCACCTGGTTATCATCGTCCAACTGCGAGGAGATGAAGAGCGCGGGCATCTGGAGGGAAATGCCGGTGGCGTCCAGGCCCCGAAAGATGACCGGCGCCGACAGGGTGATCACGCCATCGACCTGGCCCTGGCTGGCGATAATCACCGACGCGGTGCCGCCCATGCTGGCCCCCATCAGGGTCAGCCGCCGGGGATGCTGGTGTCGAACGTACCCCACGGCGGCGGCCAGGTCGTGGCCGATGAGATCGATCTGCTTCTGGCCGTCCGACTCGCCATACCCGCGAAAGTCAAAGGTGAGCACGTGGTAGCCGCGCCCGGCCAGCTCCCCGGCGAACGGGAACCAGGCCGTCTGGTCATCGGGAAACATGTGGCTCAGGATGACCCAGGAATCGCCCGTGCCGAACAGGTGGCCGCGCAGGGTTAGCCCGTCATCGGTGGCGAAGCTGACGGGAGGCGCTGACGTCGTGGGCCGGCCGGTCTCCGTGCACCCGTAGAGGAGCAGGCACAGACACAGGATCCCGAGGTCGCGGAGCGGGCGCATGGGATCAGGAGCCCGGTGGCTTGGGCTCGGGCTGCCTTCGGGTCTTCAGAGCAAGCTGGATGCGTTTCACGCCGGCGTTATCCACCACCATCTTAGGCGGGCGGTTCTTCCGCTCCCGGGCTCGGAGCCGGGCCCGCTCCTTGGGTGACAGCTCGCTTTCGTCGCTCACCGTGTCGGCGTCGGGGTG
>DASPZT010000160.1:0-3835 GCA_035636135.1 Candidatus Limnocylindria bacterium
CGCTGATTCTGCATCGAGGCGGCCATCCCATCCTCGCAGCCGCGCCATGACTACCGGTGGCAGGCCGTCCCCCGGTGCCAGCCGGGCTAGCCGGGCGGCGACCCGTTGGGCCGCCACCGACGTGAGGTCTTGCTGCATCGCCTGGAAGTCTTCCACGGTATGACGCGGTTGCGAACGCAGGAGCTGCACAATCCGCGTCCATCGGTCGTCATCGATCCAATCGCGCGCCAGCACGTGGTGCACGGGCACCGCCGGCCGGTTATTGGCGGTCACGAAGATCCCCTCATCGGGGTTGAACGCCGCCGGCATCTCGGCGAAAGGAACGGTGCCGGCCCATGTCCCATCCTGGCGGAGCGGCACCCGCCCCGCCATGCGGTAGCCAATGTTCCCGTCCACGTCGGCGTAGACGAAGTTGAGGCACGGAAAGTCCCACTGTTCCAGCGCTTGCTGGAAGGTGGCCCAATCGGTGGCGCGGTTCAGCGCTACGAGCGCATCAATCGACGCCTTCCCATCGTGGAGGATGCTGCGCAAGGCAACGGGGGGGCCGTCGGCAGGGATGTCCAGGGCGCCATTCAGGATTGGGCCGTCGGCCGTCATCCGGACGTCTTCGATGACCGAGGGCTTGCCTTTTACCTTGATCTCCTCTCGGATGACCGCGGCCTGCTCGACCGCGCGGGCATCCTGATCGACCAGGTCCTCGCAGTCGGCCATCCCGGCGGTGACGCCCCACGCGATCCGGCTGTTGTGGCCGATCACGACGCCGGGAAGCCCGGGCAGTGTCGCGCCAATCACGTTGAGGCCGTCCGCCGACCGGAGATGCGCCATATACCACACCGGCGGGATGCGCGGGTAGAGGTGGGGATCGTTCGCCAGCAGCGCGTGCCCGCTGACGGACCGGGCCGGGGACGCCACCCAGTTATTGCTGGCACCGCCGGCGAGCCCGGCCAATGCGACCACGTTCGCAGCCGGATCGCCCGGCTCGAGGGCGGAGGCGTGCTCGGCTCCGAGCAGGCCGGCGAGCTGCCGCCGAACGATCTCAGTCGGCAGGTTTTCGGACTGCGACCATCCCATGTAGCGGCCGAAGGCCAGCGTGTCGACCGGCGACCACGGGCGTGGACGGCTCCACAGGAGCACGAACTCGATTGGCCGGCGGTGGCGCGCGACATAGGCGTTGACGCCGGCCGCGTAGGCGTCGAGCACCTGGCGACCCTCTGCGCTGATACTGGCCAGGTCCCGTTCAGCGTCCCGCCGGAATCCCAGCCGCCGGAGAACCCGATCGGTCGGCAGGGCGATGGGACCGAACAGCTCGGCCAGCTCGCCGCGGGCGACGCGCCGGTTCAGCTCCATCTGCCAGAGGCGGTCTCTGGCGTGGACGTATCCGTTCGCAGAGAAGGCGTCGTGGAGGGACTGTGCCTCGACATGGGGGACGCCCGACCGATCGATAACGATCGTGACCGGCGCCCCCAGACCCGACAAGTGAATGGTCTCGTTCCGTGGTGGGAGCGTCCATCCCAGGAGGAGGCGACGAAGGCTGATGCCACCTGCGCTACCCATTACGCAGGCGTCGAAGCAACTTGGGGCCCAGTTCGAATCCTGCAATCAGAAAGACACCCAATAGGATTGGTGTCAACGGATCAGCGCCAGGTAGAACGAGGGCTGCGACCACCAGCAACCCCAGCCAGGTCAGCAGCCGCTGCCACGTTTTCAACAGCAAACAGTGATGTGGTCGGGGCGGAGGGATTCGAACCCTCGATCTCGTGCTCCCAAAGCACGCGCGTTAAGCCAGGCTACGCTACGCCCCGCTACGTGGATTGTACGGGGAGGTCCGGTGCGCCTCCGATCCGTTCTTCCAGGGCCGCCTTGACCGCGGGCCATTCCTCTCGAATGATCGAGTAGATCACGCTGTCGCGGATGGTGCCGTCGCGCCGGAAGCGGTGGCGGCGCAGGACGCCTTCTTCCTTGGCGCCCAGCTTCTTGATGGCGGCCTGAGAGCGAAGGTTCTTGAGGTCCGTCTTCAGCTGGACTCTGATCGCTCCCCACGCCTCGAAGGCGTGCCGGAGCAGCAGGAACTTCGCCTCCGGATTGACCACGGTGCCCCAGGTCTCGGGCGCGTACCAGGTCCAGCCGATCTCCATCCCCTTGCTGGCCGCCTGCACGTCCATGTAGCGGGTGCTGCCGACGACCCGGTCGCCGGCGAGCTGGACCACAACGAAGGGGTACTCGAGACCGCGCTCCTGGGCGGCCAGCGCCTCGGCGATCCACGCCCCTATGGCTTCGGGCGTGACTGGCAGGGCCGACATCCATGTCCAGATCTCGGGCGCCTGGGCGACCGCCAGCAGCGCCCGGGCGTGGTCTCGCCCGAGGGGTTCCAGCCGGATGTGCTTACCTGAGAGCGTGACGGGACCAAGGTCACTCATGGACCGCTGCTCCCTCCCCTACCCCTCCCCGAAGGGAGGGGAACTACATAGTGAATCGCCCTGGGTTTGATGGAGACTCAGGGGTGTCCTGACTTCGATGGAGTCGCATTCTTCGACTCACGCCGCTGTTGTTGGTTGATGGCGAGCCTCGAACTCGACGGGTGTCAGCATACTCAATGACGAGTGCCGGCGCCGACGATTGTGGAAGATTTCAAGGTATTCGAAGATGGCGTTGGCCAGTTCCAGCCGTGTGATCCAGCGCTGGCGGTCGAGCAACTCGACCTGCATCCGGCTCCAGAAGGATTCCATGACGGCGTTGTCGAAGCAATCACCCACCGAGCCCATCGACGGCAGCAGTCCCGAGTCGAGGGCACGACGAGTGAACGCCCAGGAGCTGAATTGCGTGCCCTGGTCGCTGTGAATGATCGTCCCGCCATCCGGCCGACGCTGGTCAATGGCCATACCGAGCGCGTTGGTCACCAGCGCGGTGCTGGGCGTGGCGTCGATCGACCACCCGACCACTCGACGGGACCAGACGTCAAGGACGACAGCGCAGTACACTTTGCCCTCCCGGGTCGGGTGCTCCGTGATGTCGGTAACCCAGAGCTGGTCGGCATGGTCACGATGAAACTGCCGCTCGACGCGATCGCCGGCGGTGGCCATGCCGGGGACGCGCCGGTAGCGAGGCCGCCCGGAGATCCCTTGGATCCCAGCGCGTCGCATCAGCCGCTCGACGACCTGATGGCCGACGGCGATGCCGTGGCCGAGGGTCAGATCAGCATGGACTCGCCGGATGCCGTAGGTGCCTCGGGACGCGATGTGCACCTGGCGGATCACCTCCGTGAGCCAGGCGTGGCGGATGAAGCGTGCTGATGGCGCCCGTCTACGCCTCGCGTAGTAGCCGGACTCGGACACCTCGAGCACGCGACAGGCGAGCTGCACGGCGAGACCCTCCGCGGCCATCACTTCGACGGCCGCGAACCTCCTTTTGGGCTTGTGGTCCCTTTGAGCAGCTCCGCAGCTCGGCGGTGGATGGCGAGTTCGGCTTCCAGCTCTCGGATGCGATGGCGGGCCGCCACCAGCTCGGCCCGCTCCCCGGACGTCAGTCCAGGCTCGAGCCTCTGGTCGATGCGCTCCTGGCGGCGCCAGCTGTAGATCGTCTGATCGCTGATGCCGAGGTCGCGGGCGATGTCAGCGACCCTTCGGCCTGTGGCGACAAGATCAAGAACCCTCTGCCGAAATTCCCCCGAGTAACCCCTTCGTCCCATGCTGTCCTCCTGATTGGACAGCAGCATGACATTCCAGTAATCCGACTCCACCAAACCCAGGGCGCACTATGCACTTCATGCGACTGGATTCGTATTCAAAAAGCTGGAGCCCACGACCGGGGTTGAACCGGTGACCTACGCCTTACCAAG
>DASPZT010000161.1:0-8350 GCA_035636135.1 Candidatus Limnocylindria bacterium
GGCGACGAGGCGGGGGGCGCGGATGGGCTCGGGCTCGGGCTCGGGCTCGAACTACCACCCCCGCTTGGCTTGGCGCCCGTTGACGGCGCGCCCCTCGCTGATTGGGCGAACCACACCCACGACACGCCGCGGGGGCCGCTCAGGGCGTCCCGGTATGCATCAGCGTAGACCTGGCTGGACAGGGGAGCGATACCCACTATTCGCAGTGGGTCCTGGCGGTAATCGGCAAGCACGAGGCCGTCGACGCTCGTCGCCAGGAGATGCACCGGCGGAATCCCCGATGCATAGAGTGCCGCGAGCCCGAAGAGGCCGATAACGAGACCAGGCAGTGCGAGCTGGCGGAGTCGGGACCGGACGTTCATGCGCTTCGTTCCAACCACTCGAGGTCGACCCGCGGTTGACCCGAGGAGGGTTTCTCAATCAGCAGGACGCGCACCTCTGCCGCGCACTTCATCAACGCCTCGGCCACGGCCGGCTCGAACTGCGTGCCCGCCCGTTTCTGAATCTCAGCCAGCGCATCCTCGAACGCCAGGCCCTTGCGATACGGACGGTCGGAGGTCATCGCGTCCAGCGCGTCGGCCACGCTGAGGATCCGGGTGTGGGCCGAAATCGCGGTCCCCTGGAGCCCGCCAGGGAAGCCCTTGCCATCCCACCGCTCGTGGTGGTGGAGGACGCCGACCAGGCTGGGCTTCAGGAAATGAAGCCCGGAAAGCATCTTGTAGCCGATCAACGGGTGCTGCCTCATGACTTCCCATTCGTCGTCGGTCAGAGGGCCCGACTTGTGGAGGACTCGGTCCTCGATGCCGATCTTGCCGATATCGTGCAGGAGGGCCGCCCGCCGGAGGGTCTTCTGGCTTTCCAGGTCCAGCCCCATCGTCTGGGCAATCTCCAGGCTGATGGCGGCCACCCGGTTGGAATGGCCGAAGGTGGACGGGTCGCGGGCGTCGATCGCCCGTGCCAGCGACTCGATGCTGGCAAAGTAGCTTTCCTCCAACTCCGTCGTCTTCTGCTCCAGGTTGGCCGCCATGGCGTTGAAGGACTCGGCCAGCAGGCCGATCTCGTCCTGGGTCTCGACTGGTGCCCGATGGCTCAGGTCGCCCGCCGAGACCGCTGCCGTGGAACGGACGAGGTGCTCGACGGGCCGTGTGATTCGCCGCGCCACCAGGGTTCCAAAGAGCAAGGTCATGAGTGCCGCAGCCGCAAAGACCAGCACCATCAGCCACCGGAGTTGCGCCACGGAGGCCTCGACGGAATCCGCCCGCTCCGCCGCGGCGAGGTACCCAATCGAGCTGTTGCGGAGTCGCCAGTTGCCGACGAGGAACTGGTAGGGGTGGTGGTCGATCTCTTGGCTCAGGCGCACTGGGCCCTGCCCGAGTTGGGTGACCACGCTCGCGGTCAGCGACGGCGCTCCGCTCAGCGACGACAGGAGCACGCGCCCCAACGGGTCGTAGAACACGAGGTCGCTGGCGCGCGAGTCCCGGATGCTATCGGCTATCTCGGTCAGCGACTCGCCCACCAGGACCGCCCCCAGGATGGTCTTCGGGTCAGAGCGGACCGGGCCAATCCAGTAGAGCGTCATGCCGGCCGGCTCCGCCAGCGGGAGGACGTATTTGTCTCCCTGGGCGTCTATCTGGCCGTTGAGGACTGCGCGCACCGCGTCCACGCGGTTGAGCGGGGGCAGTTTTGGCATGGTGCCGGAGGGCGTCAGCGTCAGGACTTCTTTACCGGTCGCGTTCAGGACCCGGATGGTGAGCTGCGCCGGCGCCGCGTTGGCCTGGATGGGACGCAGGAGGCCGGTAAGGGTGACGATGTCCCCCTTGGCGAGGGCAGACGCGACGCCCTGAGTATCGCTGGCGGCCCGCAACTGGGCCAGGCGTTCCGCCTCCAGCACCGCCAGGTGGTCGTTGCTTAACAGACTGGCCCGCAGGAGGCCGCCTTCGAAGGCGGAGACCGTCGCGGTGGTGGCCCGGGAGGTGATGAGGGCCGTGCCGACCATACCGACGAAAGCAAGCAGGACGAAGAACGGGAGGACGATCTTCTGCTGGATGCTCCAGCGCGGGCGCCGGTCTCGTAGCACGGTAGTCACCATGGTGTCGCAGTTCCGTTACGGACCAGCTTTCTACTCCCCCGTGTCGAGCCGACCGATTAGGTCGAGAGACCTCTCCACGCGCCTGCGTGCCCGCGGCAGCGTGGCGGGAGGGTCAGGGGGTGTCTTAGATCCCGAAGACCTGGACCACGAGCTGGCGGTCCCGTGGCCGATCGAGCTCCAGAAAGAAGATGCGCTGCCACTCGCCCAGATCCAGGTGGCCGTCCGCCAGCGGGACGCTCTGGCTGCTGGAGAGCAGCAAATGCTGGCAGTGGGCATGCCCGTTGGCGCACTCGTCGGCGTGCATGTTGACGGTCCGGATGGTGAAGTCGTTGTGCCCGTAGGTCGCGTCCGTCGCGCTCAGGCGTTCCAGCATGGCGGCCATGTCGGCCAGCAGCAGCGGCTCGTTCTCGTTGATCACGACCGCGGCGGTGGTGTGCTTGGAGAAGAGGCCCACCCACCCCTCGGTGATCCCGGCCCGATCGACCACGTCGGCCACCCGGTCGGTGACGTCCATGAAATCCCGTGGCGCGCGGCTCCGGATGGTCAGCGTCTCGGTCCAGACGGTGAGGCCGCCCACCCGCCGGACCCGGGCGCGGCGGTCGTGGCTGGGCATCCCAAGTGGCACCGGCAGCGGCTCGATCACTACTCCCTCCGATCCAGGATCAGCGCGGCTCCGCAACGGGCGTGGATCCGCCTGGATCGATGCTGCCGGTTTTGGCTTTCGCTCCGGCTTACGGTCCCCGGCCAAGTTCGGACCGCCGTTGTGTGACGCTACGCCCGGCCGGCTCGCACCTTGTCGAAGCAGTCGCTGCAGTAGACCGGCCGGCCCATCGTGGGCAGGAAAGGCACCCGGGCCGGCTTTCCGCATTCGGCACAGACCACATCGTGCATTTCCCTCACCCGGCCACTCCCCCGCGTGTTGCGACTGACGGAACGACAATCCGGACAGCGGGAGGGCTCGTGTTGGAACCCCTTGGCCGCATAAAACTCCTGCTCCCCAGCGGTGAACACGAAGTTCAGTTTGCAGTCGCGGCAGGTTAACGTCTTGTCGGTGAAGCTCACGAACGGCCTCCTTTCCCTCTTTGGATCTCAGAGGCCTCTCTCGCGAGCCCCGCGTCCTCGACCCAAATTTGCTGGCCGGGATTATAGCCTATTTGTGGCGGCATAAACTACGGTGGGACGCGAGATGCCTGTATTCCTCGTCCAGGACGACCTGTTCTTTGCGGCGCGGGTGGAGGCCGTCGCTCGCCGGCTCGGCGCGCCCGTGGTAGCCATCGCCCTTCAGAGTGTCGACGGCATGCATTTCGAGCCCGGCAGTGTGGTGGTGGTGCAGGTCACGCTGCATCCGGAGCGCCAGCTGCAGCTGGTCGAGCGGTTGCGCCAGAAAGATCCACCGCCCACGGTGGTGGCTGTCGCCGGTCACCTGGAGACCGGGCTTCGGCGTCGTGCCCGCGCCCTGGGGGCCATGGTCGCGTCGCACTCGGGGATGGAGCGGACGATCGCCCGCGCGATTTCTTCTAGCTCCGGACCATCCGGCCCCAGCGTTCTTCCACGCGCCGGATCTTGAAGATGGCGTAGGCGCCCACCCAGGTGATCACGAAGGCGGCCACGATGATCACCCCCATGAAGCCGAAGTCGAGCCGGGCGATCGCGTCGAACACGCCTCCCTTCAACTTCAGGATCCCAATGAAGATCTGGGTCAGCTCCACCAGGCCGACGAAGAGAGCCACGAAGACCGAGAGGCCGGTCACGGTCAGGTTGTAGAAGACCTTCCGGATCGGGTTAGAGAAGGCCCATTCGTAAGCCCGAGCCATGAAGGCGCCATCGGCCGTATCCATCAGCGACATCCCGGCCGCGAAGATCAGCGGCAGCGAGAGCACGGCGTAGATCGGCAGATGCTGGGCGGCCGCGCCGGCCGAGATGGCCAACAGGGAGACCTCCGAGGCGGTGTCGAACCCCAGGCCGAACAGGAACCCAATGGGATACATCTGCCAGCTATGGCGGATCAGCTTGAACAGCCGGCCGAAGATCCGGGTCAGCAGACCGCCGGCAACCAGTTCGTGCTCGAGGGCGCGCTGGTCATACTCGCCGGCCCGCATCCGCCGGTAGAGACGCACGATATCGAGCAGGATGATCAGGTTGAGGATGCCGATCAGCACCAGGAACACCCCGGACACGGCGGTGCCGATCAACCCGCCAGTGTTCTTCAAAGTGCCAGAGCCGCTGACCACGTTGGTGACCACGAACTGGGTGGCGAATCCCAGCCCGAGGGCGATCAGGAAGACCACCGTCGAGTGGCCCAGGGAAAAGAAGAAGCCCACGCCCAACGGTTTCTTGCCTTCCTGCAGCAGCTTGCGGGTGGTGTTGTCGATGGCCGAGATATGGTCGGCATCAAAGGCATGCCGCAGCCCGAAGGTATAGGCCAGGCCGCCTAACCCCAGCATGATCGGGTAGCGGGGCGCGACCAGCAGCAGCATCGACCCCCAGCCCAGCACGTGGAGCAGGCCGACTGCTCCGAAGAGCGCCGAAAGCCGAACGACAGTGGATGACGACCGATCAGGCCCGGCTGGCGTGGAGCCAGGGCGAGCAACCTGCATGCAGGCCGAGTATAGGCCTTATTGCGAACGAGTCGCAGTTACGAATCGGTCAAGATCTACTCTGCTATCGGCTGATTCCCCTCAGCGCTGGCTCTCCTGGCGCCCGCCTCCTCCATGTCCTTGGCGATGACGAGATGGGTAAGCGCCTCGCGCGGCTTTCCCTGGCGGAGCAATGCGGTCGCCAGTAGGAGGTGCGGCGCCGAATCCGGAGCCCCAGTGGCGAGTGCCCTTTCAAACCAGCGCTGCGCGTCGGCCCACTTTTCCTCCTCATACGCCTCGAGACCCCTGCGGACTTCTGGGGTATCCCGAATGGGAATGGCATAGTGCAGCGCATCCTCGATCGCGGTACCAGCGGGCCCGAAGCGATGCTGCGGAAAACACGCCAGCGCGTACGAGAGCCAGGTCAACGACGCGTGGGGCGCCAGCTTCATCGCCGTCTCGAACGATGCTTGAGCCTCCGACCAGCGGCCCTGTTCGGCAAGGGCATCCCCGGCCGCCAGGTAGGCGCCGGCGCCCGCCGGTCCTTTCGGAGTTTGATGCTCAGGCTCGGTCATAGAGTCGCCGCCCTGGCCGAATCATCTCTATCGAGTAAACGGGGTTACCGGGGCAATCTTGAGAGATTAGTGGCCACCACCCGCTCTACCCAGCGGCGGCTTCGAGGTCGCTTCCCTCAGCCACTCCCGAGAGATACCCGTCAACCGGGCGTCGAAATTGTGAGGTGCCACGGACGGCTGTCACACGCGTCTCGTCGTGCGATCGTGAGACACCGAGGGAGCGGAACGACTTTCCACGCCGATTGACAGAGGCTCCTCCGCAGCGCAAGCTGGCTGACGCAGCCCACCGGATCGCTTGCAGGTAGTGGCGTCCGACTCGTGGGGGACGAAAAGGAGTGCCACGATGAAACCGCTCCGCGTGACTCGTTGTCTCTTGGTTCTGCTGCTGTCCTTTGTAGCATTCCCGTTCGTGTCAGTCGCCCATGCGGAACCTGGCCTCCAGAGCGACCTCATCGCGATCAATGGGGCTCAAGGCACAGGCCATGTCGATGTCTCGGCCACCGCTCGGGATGACCAGGACGCCGTCTTCATTGCGGAAGGCACGGCTGAGATCCACGGCGCATTGCCGGACACCGCCTACGTTGTGCAACGGGCGGTGGACTTCACACCCAACGACGGGGTGTGCAGTATTGCCCCATCGCCGCCCGCTGGATGGCTTTCGCTGACCACCTTCACGACCTCTGAGGCTGGAGCAGGCGCGGGCCATTTCGTCCGCATGAGTAGGCCCCCTGGCCCACATGGCTTCCAGTTCGATGTCATCTTCCGGGCAGTCAGGCAAGACGGCGCCGGGACGGTCGACCTTTCACAGGTGCTGTTGAGCGCCTGTATGACCGTGACCGTGAAGTAAGGCTCAGGGGACTGCGCCCCGTAACGAGCTGAGGCAAGTCAATGATGCTCGCGCCTCCGACCATCGACCCTGTTGAGCAAAGGCGTCCCCGTCAGCCAGGTAGCCGCCGGCGCCTGTCGGTTCTCTGGAATTCGGTGCTCAGGCTCGTTCATGTTGGCCATGCCCCGGCTCAGTGACGCTGCTTGAGAAGCAACTGGGCCTCCATGGCGGCCTGGGCGAGGTCTCCGAACGGGACCGCTTCTTCTGCATCGTGAACCAGATCCAGGTACTGGTTGATCGCTTGGAGGACCGGCTTGTCCACGCGGCGCACCAGCTCGGTAAGCTCGGCATCGGAGGCTGCCTCAAGGGTGTCCTCGCGGACCTGGTCGTCCGATATCCCGTAGTGAAGCACAAGCGGCCACAGCGCACGCAGCGCCTCCGGAGCGGACTCCGGTGAACTTGAGGGTGGCCAGTCCTGTCCAGACATCAACGGCCTCCGGCGCCCCAAGGCAGCATCGTGCCGACTATGCGTCTGTCTTGAAGGCGATGCCAGCGGCCGTCAGGATTCGAGCCGTGGCGTCGCCATCGCCTACGCGCCGCTGACCTTGAGGAGGCGGCCGATCACGTACCCGGCAAAGGCGGACACCATCCCGATCACCAGCATTTCCAGGCCGCTGACGCGCCAGTCCCCCACCAGCGTCACGGCCTTGTAGGCGCCCACCCCAACCAGGACGGCTGCACACAGTGGGAGCGCGATCAGCGTGGCGGACCCTACGGACAGCACCCCGAGCGGAACCAGCATAAACGGGATCAACGGGATGAGCGAGCCGACGAAGGTGGACACGCCCGTCAGGAGGGCGCGGCCCACCAGGCCTTTCTCGACCACGGGCGACAGGTGCAGCTCATCGCTCATCATCACCTGGATCCAGGTGTCGCGGTCTGAGGTGATCTCCTCGACCACCCGCTCCAACAGCTCACCCTTCAGCCCCTTCGCTCGAAAGATTTGGCGGACCTCCTCGCGCTCCTTCTCCGGGACCTCGTCTATTTCCCGGGCTTCCCGGGCGACCTGGCTCAGGTAATAGTCCCGGTCGGCCAGCGCCGAGGTGTAGGCGACCCCACCCATGGCGATCGACTCGGAGAAGGTGGCCGCCAGCCCGGCCACGAAGATGACGCGCACCGACTGGGTGGCCGCCGCCACGCCCAGGACCAGGCCGAGGACGTTGACCAGGCCATCCTGGCCGCCCAGGATAATGTCCCGCAGCCGGCGGCCGATGCTTCCCGGGGTGCCGTGCTCGTGTTCATCGCCGATCTCGAACGGCGGCCCCTTCGGTTCGGCCTCCTGCGCCATGGCCCCTATCTTCTCACCGGTTGAAGTCGGGCGGCTCGCGGGTCAGCGCGATACAGGCGCCGGCGGCCACATAGGACATGGCCATGACCACAAACACCGGTCCGTAGCCGAGGCGTTCGAGCGCCACCCCCATCCCGGCCGCCCAGAGGGAGCCCACGCCGAACGCCATGGCGAAGTACAGGCTGAACAAGGCATCCCGCTCGGCGATGGGCGCCTCGTCGGCGACAAACGTTTGCAGCAACGGGCTCTCGCCATACACGATCAACCCCAGCCCGGCCATCAGCAGGAGCAACCAGGGGCTGGATCCATGCACGCCGAGCAAACCGAGGGTCACCGGCACACTCAGCCCGTAGCTCAAGAGCAGCGTCCGCCGCCGCCCCAACCAATCGCCGATTGGCCCCACGGCAAAGGTGCCGATCACGCTGCCGACCAGCACGATGCCGTAGAGGATATTCACCTCCGCGGTGGGCAGCCGCAGCTGTTGCTTGAGGAACAGCGGGATGATGAGGGTCACGATTCCGAGCCCTCGGCCGCCGGCTCCGATGATTCCCGCCGCGAACACCAGGGCCAGGTTGCGCCGGCGCAGCAGGCGCACGGCGGCCAGCATGTCGCGCCCCACGGTGCGCTCGCGGGGCGGTCCCGCCGCTTCGCTCATCCCGGAGAGGATGGCCACCCCGGCCACGATGGCCGGGATGGTGAGCAGCAGCAGCGCCTGCCGCCAACCCCAGGCGACCACCACCACCCCCGCCACCGGCGCCAGCAGCGTTCCGACATTGCCACCGGCGACGTGACCGGCAATGGCCATCCCCCGTCGGCTTCGGGCGTAGACGTCGGAGAGCAGCGAATTGCCCAATGGGTGCTGGGCGCTAGTGGCCGCCCGCCCGACGATGTTCATGGCGAAGAATTGGGCGAAGGTGGCGGCCAGGGCGGTGCCGA